>NZ_JBKEAE010000143.1:0-4416 GCF_047971885.1 Tropicimonas sp.
GGCCAGTTCGTCGAGCACTGGGACGACGAGAATGCGCGCAAGGGTTATTGCCTCTACAAGATGGGCTGCAAGGGGCCAACCACCTACAACGCCTGCTCGACCGTGCGCTGGAACAACGGCGTCAGCTTTCCGATCCAGTCCGGCCATGGCTGCATCGGCTGTTCCGAGAACGACTTCTGGGATCAGGGCAGCTTCTATGACCGCGTGACCGACCTTACGCAATTCGGCGTCGAGAAGAACGCCGACGAGGTGGGTCTGGCGGCGGCCGGTGTCGTGGGCGGTGCCGCTGCCATCCACGCCGCGATCACCGCGCTGAAGGTCGCGCAGAAGAAGACGCAGCAAAAAATCGGCGAGGAGGTCTGATCATGGTCGTACAGACACCCAATGGATATTCGCTGGACAATTCGGGGCAGCGTATCGTCGTGGACCCGGTTACCCGGATCGAAGGCCATATGCGCTGCGAGGTGAATGTGGACGAGAATGGCATCATCCGCAATGCCGTCTCGACCGGAACGATGTGGCGCGGGCTGGAGGTGATCCTGAAGGGGCGCGATCCGCGCGACGCCTGGGCCTTTACCGAGCGTATCTGCGGTGTGTGCACCGGCACCCATGCGCTGACCTCGGTGCGCGCGGTCGAGGATGCCCTGGGGATCACCATTCCCGATAACGCGAACTCGATCCGCAATATCATGCAGCTCAATCTGCAGGTCCACGACCATATCGTGCATTTCTATCACCTGCATGCGCTGGACTGGGTCAATCCGGTGAATGCGCTGCGCGCCGACCCCAGGGCGACAAGCGAGTTGCAGCAGGCGGTTTCGCCATCGCATCCGCTGTCCAGCCCCGGCTATTTCCGCGATGTGCAGAACCGGCTGAAGCAGTTTGTCGAGAGCGGCCAGCTTGGCCTGTTCAAGAACGGCTACTGGGACAACCCGGCCTATCTGCTACCGCCCGAAGCTGATCTGATGGCCACCACGCATTACCTCGAGGCGCTCGATCTCCAGAAGGAGATCGTCAAGGTCCACACGATCTTCGGCGGCAAGAATCCGCATCCGAACTGGCTGGTCGGCGGGGTCCCGTGCCCGATCAACGTCCATTCGACGGGTGCGGTGGGCGCGATCAACATGGAGCGGCTGAATCTGGTCAGTTCGATCCTCGACCTGTGCGAGACCTTTATCCGCGATGTCTATCTGCCCGACGTAAAGGCGATCGGCGGGTTCTACAGGAACTGGCTCTACGGCGGCGGGCTCAGTTCGAAATCCTGTCTCGCCTATGGGGATATCCCGGAGCATCCGAACGATTTCAGCCCCGAGCAGCTGCATCTGCCCCGCGGCGCGATCGTCGACGGCAACCTGAACGAGGTGCACGATGTCGATCTTCGCGACCCCGAACAGATACAGGAATTTGTCGATCATTCCTGGTATACCTATGGCGAGCCGGGCAAGGGCCTGCATCCCTGGGATGGTGTGACCGAACCGCAGTATGAGCTTGGCCCCAACGCCAAGGGCACCCGAACCGATATCAGGGAACTGGACGAGGCGGCGAAATACTCGTGGATCAAGGCCCCGCGCTGGCGCGGGCATGCGATGGAGGTCGGTCCGCTGGCCCGCTATGTCGTGGGATATGCAAAGGGGCACGAGGACATCCGCAATCAGGTGGACGGCTTCCTGCGCGCGCTGAACCTGCCGCTGGAGGCGCTGTTCTCTACTCTCGGGCGCACGGCCGCCCGCGCCCTGGAAAGCGAATATTGCGGGCGCCTGCAGCGGCACTTTTTCGACAAGCTGGTTCAGAACATCCGGAATGGCGACGAAAACACCGCAAATATCGAAAAGTGGGAGCCCACGACCTGGCCAAAAGAGGCCATGGGGGTCGGTACGACCGAGGCGCCGCGCGGTGCCCTTGGTCACTGGATCAGGATCAGGGACGGCCGGATCGAGAATTACCAGTGCGTCGTTCCCACCACCTGGAACGGCAGCCCACGCGACACGGCGGGCAACATTGGCGCGTTCGAGGCCAGCCTGATGAACACAAAGATGGAGCGCCCAGAAGAACCGGTCGAAATCCTGCGCAGCCTGCACAGTTTCGATCCCTGCCTGGCCTGCTCGACCCATGTCATGTCGCCGGACGGCGATGAACTGGCGCGGGTCAAGGTGCGTTAGCGAAAGGACAAGATGATGAACCGTATTCTGCCTGGCATCGCATTGTCGCTGGTTGCTGCCCCTGTCATGGCTCATACCGGCGGCGGCGCGACAACCGGCCTTGTGCACGGGCTGGAACATCCGATCCTCGGCGCCGATCACCTTCTGGCGATGCTTGCCGTCGGATTGTGGTCGGGCTTCGTTCTGCCCTCGCGGGTCTTGTCCGGGGCGGCGGTGTTCCTGTCGGCGATGGTGGCCGGCGGCGGGCTGGCGGCTGCCCGTGTGCCGGTCCCCGGCGTCGAGGCAATGATACTTGCCTCGGTCCTGGTCTTCGGTGCGCTGGTGCTGGTGTCGCGCGAGAAGCAGCGGTGGCAACTGACCGTTCTTTCGCTGGCGACAATCGGGTTCTTTGCCGCCAGCCACGGCTATGCCCACGTCAGCGAGGCGACTGGCATGGTCGCCGCCTATTTCGCCGGTTTCGTGATCTCGACCGCGGCACTGCATCTGGCGGGGATCTGCCTGGCCCGCCTCGTCGCCGGGCGCGAACCGCTCCAGCGTGCCATCGGCGGAACTGTCATTGCATCAGGGCTTGCCCTGATCGTCGGATAAGAGGCCGTCATGTCTGAAGCCAAAGAATTCTCAACCCTTGCCGCCCCCGATTCGGACGAGCAGGACAGACGCTCGGCCCGCCGGCAGACCTCGATCTATGTTTACGAGGCGCCGGTTCGAATCTGGCACTGGGTCAATGCGGCGGCCATTGTCGTGCTGTGTGTCACCGGCTACTTCATCGGTTCGCCTCCGCCCTCGATGCAGGTCGCCGAGGCGACGCATCAGTTCGTCTTCGGCTATCTGCGCTTTGCGCATTTTGCTGCCGGAATGATCCTGACGACGGGATTTCTGGGGCGCATCTACTGGGCGATCGTCGGCAATCATCATGCGCGCCAGCTTTTCTACGTTCCGTTCTGGAGCGCGCAATACTGGAGCGAGGTGCTGTTCGAAACACGTTGGTACATGTTCATCGAGAAGGAGCCGAAGAAGTACATCGGTCACAACCCTCTGGCACAGCTGGCTATATTCCTGTTCTTCACCGTTGGCGTGACCTTCATGATCCTTTCGGGTCTCGCGCTCTACTCCGAGGGCCTGGGCAGGGACAGTGTGCTCTACGCCCTGACCGGATGGATGTTCACGCTCGTCGGTGGTAACTCGCAGGTCCTGCATACCCTCCACCATCTGGGCATGTGGTGGATCATGGTCTTCATGATCACGCATATGTATGTGGCGATCCGCGAAGACATCATGAGCCGCCAGTCCATCGTCTCGACGATGATCTCCGGGCGCCGCACATTCAAGGACGACAGACCGTAACGGGGTGGCCGCATGCGTCCCCAAAAGGCGCTTCGCGATGGCGCTCGGGCAGACGACGGACTTTGTGGAAAGCCTGCTGCAATAACTGGCTGGACTGGAATCCCGACGATTGGATGCATTGCATGAAATTCCCGGGGTTGCGGCGAATGACAAGAGACCCTTACCGTCTGCCCACCAGGCTTCAGGCCCGTATCGGCGTGCTCAACGGCTTTACCGCGCTCGGCATGTCTGCCACGGAAGCCGTGGCACAGGTCTGTCCGGGAAAAGGCGACGTCTGGCCGTCACCAGATTTGCGCAACAGAGTCTGACCGCCGGACAAGCCCGTCTGGAAAAAGGGGAAGGCCGCCCTTAACCGGATTTATACTACAAAGCCCCTTGGCGGAGAAAATCCCGGCCACGCCGCCGGGTGCTGCCGTCCCGGCGGAAATAGTCCCCCGCAGGTGTGACGGGTCTGCACTGCATTCCCTGCGGAGTGTGTGTGCCTATTTCTCCTTTTCAGGTGCCGGATTGTCCGGCTCTGCCTGTGTGTTGCCGCCGGTGGCGTCCACGACGTCGGCTTCCTGTGCCGGATCGGGATCGGTCGTGGAGGCACTTTCCGTGGCGGGCCCGCTCTCTGCCGGGGCCTGCACGGGTTTTCCGACAATCAGCGGCAGCATTTCCGCCCCGGTCGGCATTGAGATTTCCGATTGCCCGGCGCTGCGCCAGGACAACGTGTCGAAGCCGCCGCAGTTGGAGCAGACCGGCATCCAGTTGGGCTCGACTTTCTGGCACTTGTCGCAAACCCATTGCGGGCCACGCGGTGCGGTGACGGCCTTGGCAAGCCAGCCGCGTACCACCGCGTCGTCGGTGCCCTCGCCCCGTTCGATCGCGGCCATGATCGACAGCGACCGCGCCGTCGGATCGGTGACGGCCA
>NZ_JBKEAE010000153.1:0-2429 GCF_047971885.1 Tropicimonas sp.
TTCGTTATAGGACTGCCAGACCCTGGTCTTGTAGGTCGGGGGTATCGGTCTGCTCATGTGACCAAGCTATCACGCTGGATTCACAGGATGAATCCAAAACCCGATTTGCGCAACAGAACCCACGGTGTGCTAGAGCCACTTCAAGGCCACAGCTCATGCTCGGGGTCGAAACCAGACCGCTTCAGATAATTCGTCTTGACATATGACTTATGTCATAAGTATGATTCCTATCATTCACTTGAACGACGTGTCGGCAGGAGGTGCCGGCCCGAGGAGGAGAAACACCATGAAAAATGCTCTCGCCGCCGCTTCGGCCGGCGTCCTTGCGTTCATCGGCCTGGCCGGCACGGCTCAGGCGGCCTGGCCGGAGCGGGCGGTGACTATCGTCGTTCCGTGGTCCGCCGGCGGCGGAACGGATGCCACGGCGCGCACCCTTGCCCAGAAGCTCGAAGAGCGCTTCGGCCAGCCCTTCAACGTGATCAACCGGACCGGCGGCGGCGGGCTCGTGGGCCATATCACCATCGCCAACGCGCCGCCGGATGGCTACACGCTGGGCGTCATCACCATCGAGACGACGATGTACAAGGCACAGGGCATTCCGGGCGCCGAACCGGAAGACTTTACCCTCATCGGCCGTTTCAACGCCGACCCGGTGGGCATCAACGTGCGTGCGGACGCACCCTATGAGACGGCCGGAGAACTGATCGAGGCCATCAAGGCCGATCCCGGTGCGATCAAGGCGTCGGGCGCCAACCGTGGCGGGCTGTCGCATCTTGCCTGGGCAGGGCTCCTGAACAGGCTCGGGATCGACCCGGACGCCAGCCCCTGGGTTGCCTCCGACGGCTCCGCACCGGCAATGCAGCAACTTGCCGCCGGCGCGATCGACGTGGTCTCCACGGCGCCTGCGGAAGCGCGCGCGCTGGTCGAGGCCGGGGAGGCAAAGACACTGGCGCTGCTGTCGGGTGAGCGCAGCGAGGTCTATCCGGACCTGAAGACCACCGACGAGATCTTCGGCATCGACTGGTCGCCGCTGCCCTTCCGGGGCCTTGCCGGGCCGGCGGGCCTGCCGGAGGACGTGACGATGACGCTCTCCGACGCGTTGGCCGAAATCACCGCCGATGCGGAGTTCCGCGACTTCATGGCCTCGCGCGGCTTCTCGGTTGCCTATCAGGACTCGCCGACCTTCACCGAGACGGTGATGGCCTCCCGCACCGGGCTGGTCGAGGCGATGAAGGCGGTGGGCATGGCCACCGACGACACCCAGTGATCGACGCGATCTGAAGGGAGGCGCCGATGCGTATCGACGACAGACTGGTCGGGCTTTTCTTCGCGGCTCTGGGAGTGGCGACGATCCTTGCCGCGCGGCGCCTTTCCGCGGTCCCGGGGGCAGTCTACGGGCCGGGTCTCATGCCGACCCTGATCGGGCTCGGCATGGCCGGCTTCGGCTTGCGCATCGCCTGGGCCGGCTTTGCCGCGTCCGAACACGCTCCACTCATCGACGTGAGCGCCTGGACGGGCCGGACGCGCGGCATCCTCTGCGCATTCTGGACCATCGCCGGCGTCGCTGCCTCGGTCCCGCTGCTGGACAAGCTCGGCCTGCCGCTCTTCGGGCTGCTCTTCTGCCTGCCGCTGATCTGGCTGGCGCGGGCGCGGACGGCGGTGGCGCTTCCGTCGGTGCTGGCGACGGTGCTGATCGCTCAGTACATCTTCGGCGGGGTGCTGCATGTGCCGCTGCCCGCCGGACCGATCCCCCTGCCATGGTGATCCGACATGGGAACTGACACTCTCGTCGCCGCGCTCGGCATCGTGATGCAGGCAGATGTGCTGCTGGCGGTGTTCGGTGGCGCGCTCTATGGCCTCTTCATCGGGGCCGTGCCGGGGCTCACCGCCACCATGGCAACCGCGCTTCTGGTGCCGGTGACCTTCTACATGGCGCCGGTTCCGGCGATTGCCGCGATTGTCGCGACCACCGCGATGGCGATCACCGCCGGCGACATTCCCGGCGCGCTGCTGCGCATTCCCGGCACGCCCGCATCTGCCGCCTATGTAGACGAAGCCTATGCGATGACGCTCAAGGGCAAGGCAATGCAGGCCCTGAGCATCTCGATCTTCTTCTCGGCCTGCGGCGGACTTGTCGGTGCGGTGGCGCTTCTCGTCATCGGCCCGGCGCTGGCGCGGATCGCGCTCAATTTCTCCAGCTTCGAGTTCTTCTGGCTCGCCCTGCTCGGGCTGATGACCTCGGCGCTGGTTTCCTCCCGCGATCCGGCGCGCGGTTTCATCTCTCTTCTGATCGGGTTGCTGGTCGCCACCGTCGGGCTTGACGTGACCTCCGGTCAGCCGCGTTTCACCTTCGGCTCGGTCGAACTGTTCGGAGGCGTGAGCTTCATCCCGGTGATGATCGGCATGTTCGCCTTTGCCGAGATCCTGCG
>NZ_JBKEAE010000155.1:0-2894 GCF_047971885.1 Tropicimonas sp.
GGGGTGAAGAGGCGGAAGAGGAGATGACCAGAGTAGTATGAAGGTATGCAAGGCGCCGGTTGCAGCACTGTGCGATTGATCTGCGCAATCTGATCGGTGACCCCATGTTTCCGGACGCAGCATCTGTTTTTCTTTGTTAATGATTTGTTAACACCCGCTCGGCGAGAGTTGTATTGATGTCTCCCCGATTCACGTTAAGGGGGCAGGAAGGGTCGGAAGGAATGTGGATCCGCATCGGCGGGCGTTTGCAGGCGGTTCTGCGGCACGGTCGCATGTTTCGGTGAAGCAGGTCCATGGCAGGAAAGTCCGCGAAGGAAAAACGATGGCCTTGGGAAATATTCTGCTTTCTGCGCTGATCGCGGCAATCGTGACCCTCATCATGGCGATGGCGGGCAGCGGTCTGTTCGAGTTGTTCGGGATATACATCGGCACGGGTCTGGTTGCCTGTGGCTTTCTTCTGGGCGCGTTCCCGCCGCGATTCGAACTGTAAACCGACAGGCCGGACGGCCGCTCGCGTCCCGAACCGCCGCGCCGATACACACAAACGGCGGTAAGCGCCCTTCGCGACAATCGGACGGAATGACAGGTGCGATCACGGAAGATCGGAGCCGTATCGCAAGCTGATTCGCAGGATCCGGAGTCGCAAATCTGCCACTCCACCTCTTCCAGCAGCATTTACGCGAGGTTGGTAGCGCAACAATATTACCACATACTTGACATCCGGGATTGCATATTTCAGACAGGCCGAACCATAGGCAAAAGCCCATAAATTGCTCGGGTGACTGGCGTTTGTTCACCCGCCTATGCAGCGTGGGTTCGGGAGTTTCCGGTGTTTCCCGGGCGTGCAGGGTTTCTCGTTATATTGCGTCGTTCAGCGCCCCGGCAGTTGGCGGGGCGTGGTCACGCCGTATTCCGGCACCGTGTGTGCACGATCGAAACCACGGGAGAAACCGCTCATGGCCTTGGGAAACGTCTTTCTATCCGCATTGGCGGCGACGGTCGCCACCGGGGTCATGGCGTGGTCCGGAATCGGTCCGCTCGGGCTGATCGGGACCTTCTTCGGCACCGGTTTCGTCATTTCGGGGTGCCTTTTTCTTCTTGTCCTCTTCAGATCGAAAACAAAGGTCCGCCCAACCCTTTCCCCGACACCAAAGTCCCATCACCACGAGTCGTGCATGCAGGAAGATTGCCTGGAACAGTGACGGCCACGCACCGTCAACACGCTGAATTTAAATATATATTAACCATGATGAACAAATGCTCGCATCATGAAATGGGCAGTCCTGATTCCTCCACTCGTCCTTCTTCCGCTGGCCAGCACCGTCGATGCGAGCAGCGCCTGGCCCCGCGGCAAGGGAAAGGTCTTTGCCTCGGTCAGCTGGTCGACCTGGGGTGACATCATCGGCTACACTGAGGCGATTCAGGAACCCTGGATCGACGAGCCGCCAATCCTCGAACAAACCGAGGAAATCTCGTTTTTCGGTGAATTCGGCCTTTCCGATCGGGTAACTGTCGGCATCGACAATCATCGCCGTGCCGACAGCGACATCGGCGAAACGATCCTGTTCCTGCGCACCAATCTCGGTGCGCTCGACTGGCCGGACAAATTCTCGCTCCAGATCGGCGCCGGACCGTCGCGCGACTGGCAGGAGACCGAGCAGACCGCCTATCGCGTCGGTTTCGGCTGGGGGCGCGGCTTCGACACCCGGTGGGGCGGCGCCTGGACGGATATCGACGCGAAATATACCGCCCTGCCCGAGACGGATACCAACTTCTACAAGCTCGACGCGACCATCGGCCTGAATACCACCGACAAGGCGATGTGGTACCTGCAGGTCCAGAGCGGCGCGGTCGACGACAATCCCGCCTTTGTCCGGCTGGTTCCGACCTACGTGCGCCGGATCGGCTATGGCATGAGCCTCGAATCCGCGCTGCTCTGGGGGGTCGAAAACGACGAGGCGCAGGGGGTCAAGTTCTCGGCCTGGTTCGAATTCTGAGCCGTAACCGGCGGCTCAGCGTATCACCACCACCGTGCAATCGGCATGCCGCACCACCTGCGCCGCAGTGCTTCCCAGAAGATAGTCCTGCATTTCCGGCCGGTGACTGGCGACGATGATGCAATCGTTCGCGTGTTCCCTTGCATAGTCGAGTATCGTCCGGCCCGAATGCCCTTCGACAACCACGCCCTCGCCGCCGGGCACCATCGCGGCGAGACGGTCGAGTTCGGCATGTATCCCCTCAAGGGTCGCTTTCACCAGATCGTCGGGCACATATTGCACCGCGTAGGCCGGCACATGTTCGACCACATGCAGCAGGGTGACCCGTCCGTCGGCCTCGCCCAATGCGCGCGCGGCCTGAAGCGAGGCGTCAACCTTGTCGTCGTCGTCGAAAGCGATGGGAACGAGGACATTGCGGTACATGGCGGTCTCCTGAAAGGCTGCTCCGGTGGCACCACCTTCACCCCTGCGATACCCCGATGCAAGCCCGCCAAATCCGGCGCGATATCGCCTTTGGCTTGCATCACGGCCCGGGCGGCCTAGTGTCGGGTTACGGGAACGGCCGCAGCCTGCGGCACGAACAAGGGAAAAGTACATGAAACGCAAGGCATCCGCGCTCTGGCGCGGCGATCTTCAGTCGGGCAACGGGACGATGAGCGGCCAGTCGGGCGCCTTTTCCGACCTTGCCTTCTCTTTCCGGACCCGCTGTCAGGACGAACCCGGCACCAATCCGGAGGAACTGATCGCGGCAGCCCATGCCGGCTGCTACGCGATGTCCCTGTCGAACGAACTCGCCAAGGCCGGGCTCACACCGGATTCCGTCTCGGCGACGGCCGAGGTCACGCTGGGCGAGGTCGACGGCGGCTTCGCCATCACCCGGTCCGCCCTGACCGCCAC
>NZ_JBKEAE010000174.1:0-7348 GCF_047971885.1 Tropicimonas sp.
CCGCCAAGGCGGGGCCCGTGCGGGATGATGATCTGCGCCTTGCCGACCTTCTCGCGCTCGCTCTGCGAGGCCATCTCCTCATAGGCCGCGATCCGCGCCTTGGACTTGGCCTGCCGCGCCGTGGCGCCCTGCCGGATCCAGGACAGCTCGCGCTCCAGCGTCTTCTGCTTGGCCTTGTCCTCGCGCGCCTCCTGCGCCAGCCGCTTGGCCTTCTGTTCCAGCCAGGCGGAGTAATTTCCCTCGTAAGGAATGCCGCGGCCGCGGTCGAGTTCCAGAATCCAGCCGGTGATATCGTCGAGGAAATACCGGTCGTGCGTAACGATCAGGCAGGTGCCCTTGTAGTCGATCAGGTGCTGCTGGAGCCAGGCGATGGTTTCCGCATCGAGGTGGTTGGTCGGCTCGTCCAGAAGCAGCATGTCCGGCGCCTCCAGCAGCAGCTTGCACAGCGCGACACGGCGCTTTTCGCCGCCCGAAAGCGTGTCGATCCGGGCGTTGTCCGGCGGACAGCGCAGCGCCTCCATGGCGACATCGATCTGGCTGTCCAGATCCCAGAGGTTTTCGGCGTCGATCTCGTCCTGCAGGCGCGCCATCTCGTCGGCGGTCTCGTCCGAATAGTTCATCGCCAGTTCGTTGAACCGGTCGAGCTTGGCCTTCTTGGCCGCGACCCCCTCCATCACGTTGCCGCGCACGTCGAGCTGCGGATCGAGTTCGGGCTCCTGCGGCAGATAGCCGACCCGCGCGCCTTCGGCCGCCCAGGCCTCGCCCGTGTAATCCGCGTCGAGCCCGGCCATGATGCGCAGCAGCGTTGACTTGCCCGAGCCGTTAACCCCGACAACCCCGATCTTGACGCCGGGAAGGAAGGAAAGGCGGATGTTCTCGAAGCACTTCTTGCCACCCGGATAGGTCTTGGAGACACCATCCATGTGATAGACGTACTGGTAGGATGCCATGAGGGAACTCCGCGCCGAATCTCTGATCGGGCCTGATCTAGCGAGTGGCGGGGCGCGTTTCAATCGCCGACGGGCCGGCACGGGAAACCGGGGCGACCGGACCGCCGCAATTGACACTTGTCCGCCGTGGACTCATGACTTCCGGTCAGGACGCGCGATGGAAAGGCCCGGCGATGCTGCGATCAGAAATGCCCCACGCGGTGCCGGGACAGGCGATCGGCCTGCTCGGGGGGTCGTTCGATCCGCCGCATGCGGGACATGTGCACATCACCCGCGAGGCGATGAAGCTGTTCGATCTCGACCGTGTATGGTGGCTGGTCAGCCCGGGAAATCCGCTGAAACAGACAGGTCCGGCACCGCTGCCGCGCCGCATGGCCGCCGCGCGCGCGATCATGCGGCACCCGCGGGTTGTGGTGACCGATATCGAGGCACGCATCGGCAGCCGCCATACCGCCGCCACGCTGGGTGCGCTGAAGAGGCTCTATCCCGGTACCCGGTTCGTCTGGCTGATGGGGGCCGACAACCTCGCCCGGTTCCATCTCTGGGATCGCTGGGACCGGATCATGGAGCAGGTGCCGGTCGGCGTTCTGGCGCGGCCCGGCGACCGGCTGCCGGCGCGCACCTCGATCGCGGCGGCCCGCTACGAGCGGTGGCGTATCCCGGCCCGCGCCTCGCACCTGCTGGCACAGGCCAACCCGCCGGCCTGGTGCTTCGTGAACGTGCCGATGCTGGACATCTCGTCCAGCCGCATTCGCGCCCGGGGCGAATGGTAGGGGCGCGAGACCCCGCTGGCGGCGGATGTTCACCTTCCCGCGCGTGACATTTCGGTGACCACGGTCCGGAAACCCTTGCCGAGGGCGGGCAGCTTTGCTTCACTCCGCGCCATGTCTGGGGATCGTTCTTCCATTTCCCGCCGGCTGCTGCTGGCAGGGTTGCTCTCGGGGGCGGCCGGTGTCGCGCTCGGCGAGCCGCTTGCCGCGTCGCTCCGGCCGCCGCCACGGCCCGGCGCGCCGCGCCTGCCGCATTACGCCTCGGCGCAGTCGCTGGTCGAGCGGGCGAAGCTCGGCGAGGGAACCAGGGTCGGCTTTGCGGTTGCCGATGCTGCGACGGGCGAAGTGCTGGAAGTGCTGAACCCGCTTTTGCCCCAGCCCCCGGCCAGCACCTGCAAGGCGCTGACCGCGCTCTATGCGCTCGATGCGCTCGGGCCGGACTTCCGCTTTCGCACCACGCTGACCGGCACCGGCCCGGTGGTGGAGGGTGTGCTGAAGGGCGATCTGGTGCTTTCGGGATCCGGCGATCCGACACTCGATACCGACCGGCTGGCGACGCTGGCGGCGAATCTCAGGGACGCCGGCGTGCGGCAGGTCGAGGGCCGCTTCCTCACATGGGACGGCGCCCTGCCGCGAATCGACCGGATCGACAGCGAACAGCCCGATCAGGTGGGATACAATCCCGGCGTTTCCGGGCTGAACCTCAATTTCAACCGGGTGCATTTCGAATGGCGCCGCGCCGGCAAGGGGTGGAGCACGGCGATGGACGCGCGCTCCGCCGCCTACCGGCCCGATGTCACGGTTGCACGCATGGCGGTGGTGACGCGCCGCTACCCGATCTATACTTACGAGGACAGCGGTGAGGCCGACCTGTGGACGGTGGCGAGCGGCGCGCTCGGCGACGACGGAAGCCGCTGGTTACCGGTGCGCAAACCCGCCGCCTATACGGCCGAGGTCTTTCAGATTCTCGCCCGCGCCGAGGGCATTCCGCTGGCCGGCGCGCAGCCGGCAGAGGCTGCCCCGGCGGGCGAGGAACTGGCGGCGGTGGAAAGCGGGGATCTGCGCACCATCCTGCGCGGCATGCTCAAACACTCGACCAATATCACCGCCGAGGCGGTGGGGCTTGCCGCAACCGCCCGGCGAGCCGGGCAGGTCGACTCGCTGCCATCCTCGGCCGGCAGCATGTCACAATGGCTGGCCGGGCGCATCGGCAGCCCCAAACCGGCGCTTGTCGATCATTCGGGGCTCGGCGGAGCCAGCCGGATCTGCGCCCGCGACATGGTAGAGGCACTGGTCCGGATCGGCCCCGGGCTCGATCTGGAGCCGCTGCTGAAACCGGTCACGATGAAGGACGACAAGGGCCGTCCGATCGAAAACCACCCGGTGACGATCCTGGCCAAGACCGGCACGCTCAACTTCGTCAGCGCGCTTGCCGGCTACATCACGCTGCCGGGGGGGCGCAGGCTTGCCTTTGCGACCTTCGTTGCCGATACCGCCCGCCGCGATGCGATCCCGCTGGAGCAGCGCGAGCGTCCCGACGGGCTGAGCGGCTGGCTGGGCCGTGCGCGCATGTTGCAGATCCGGCTGATCGACCGCTGGAGCACAACCCTTGCCGCGTGACGTCTTTCACGGGGCGCTGTCCTGTCGTATCAGCGTCGCAACTGTCCGGCATCGCCCCGGCTTGCCGAGGCCCTGACGTTTTTCACCGGACACCATCCACCAGGAAACCCGCAATGGCCCGATATCTGCTGCCTATCAGCGCGCTTCTGCTCGGCTCCGCCCTGCTTCAATACGCCGGGGGTATCCACAGCCTGATCCTGCCGGTGCGCGGCTCCGACGAGGGGTTTTCCGCAACCTCGCTCGGTCTGCTCGGAACGGGCTGGGCGGTCGGCTATGTGCTGGGGTGTTTCTACACGCCGCGCATGGTGGGGCTTGTCGGACATATTCGCGCCTTCAGCGTCGTCTGCGCCTTTGCGGCGGTGGCGATCCTGCTGCAGGCAATCCTGGTTTCGCCGCAGGCGTGGATCCCGGTGCGCGCGGTTTCGGGCTTCTGCTTTGCCGGTGCGGCGATGATCGTCGAATCCTGGCTCAACGACCGGGCGCAACCACGCACCCGCGGCACGATCTTCGGCTTCTACTCGATGATCAATCTCGGCGCGGTGACGGCCGGACAACTGGTGATACCGCTCGGCGATACCACGGGCTTTTTCTTTTTCGCCCTTGGCGCGATCTTCTATGCGCTGGCCCTGGTTCCGACCGCGATTTCCACCTCGCAATCGCCGGCGCCGCTGACCACCGTGCACCTCGATGTCGGCGCATTATGGCGAAACTCACCCGTTGCCGTGGTGGCGGTATTCCTGGTCGGCATCTCGAACGCGTCGTTCGGCACGCTTGCCGCGGTCTATGCCGACCGGGTCGGGCTGGCGCTGGGTTCGGTGGCGCTTTTCGCCAGCCTTCCGGTCCTTGCCGGCGCCCTGGCGCAGGTTCCGATCGGTCTTGCCAGTGACCGGCTGGACCGCCGCTGGGTGCTGGTCGCCACGGCCGTTCTGGCGCTGTCGGCGGATCTGGCCTTTATCGTTCTTCAGCCGCACGGCATGCCGCTCAACCTTGCGCTGGCAGGGGTATTCGGCGCGGCGATATTCGCGATGTATCCGATCATCGTTGCGCATGCCAACGACCACGCCCCGCCGGGAACCTCGATTCAGGTCTCGGGCGGGCTGCTGATGGTGTTCGGCGTCGGCTCGATCATCGGCCCGCTGATCGCCGGTGCGGCGATGAACAGCCTCGGTCCGCGCGGGCTTTTCCTGACCACGATCTCGGCACATGTGCTGATCATCGCCTTCACGGTCTGGCGCATCGGCCGGCGCGCGGCGGTGGCCGACGACGAGAAGGGCCACTTCCAGGTGACCATGCCGGCCCGGGCCTCGACGCCGGAAACCGCCGCGCTGGCCAGCGGCGAGGACGAGGACGGCGATCTTGAGCCCGCTCCCACGCCGCCGGCCGCGGACGAGCGGAGCCCGACACCGCAAGCCGGCGACGATCCTCCGGCAGGGTAAGCTCAGGGCTGGGCTGCCGTCAGACCTTCATGTGGCGGGCGCGCGCACCGCGCTCGATGGCTGCGGCGTTGAGCCGGGGAATGGCAAGCTGGTGGCGGATCTCCTCGAGCATCCGCAGTTCCTGATCGGACAGCCAGCCGTCCGAGGCGGCGACATCGCAGCACAGTGCATAGGCGGTCTCGTAGAGCCGCTCGGGCAGCGATTCCTGCACGATTCCCAACAGCGCGTCGACGCCCTCCTCCTCCTCGAACAGGTCGAAGACCAGCGTCGACATGGTGCGGATATGCTCGGCGTCGTAATCGGCAAAGACCGGCAGATGGTTGACGATCCTCTCGATGGTCATCAGTTCCGACGTGCGGATGTTCTCGTCCGAAACCGAAGTCCCGATCATCAGTGCGACAAGCGCATCCTGGGCGTTCAGCGGGCTGTCGTACTGCGGCATGGGTCCGTTCTCCTCGCTTATCTTTGCGCGGCTGTGTTTATTGACGCAGGTCCCGCCCCGCAATAGGTGTCGGCGCCATCGGGGAAGGACCCCGGCGAAACAGCGCGGCAACGGGCCGCGCGAAGATTGGGAAAGACCGTTTCGATGTCCGAACTGCGGGAAGCTGCGATGTCCTCCAAGGCCTGGCCCTTCGAAGAGGCGCGCCGGGTGCTGAAACGCCATGAAAAGGCACCGCCCGAAAAGGGATACGTGCTGTTCGAGACCGGCTATGGCCCCTCCGGCCTGCCGCATATCGGCACCTTCGGCGAGGTGTTGCGCACTACGATGATCCGCCGGGCGTTCGAGGCGATTTCGGACATCCCGACCCGGCTGATCTGCTTTTCCGATGATATGGACGGCATGCGCAAGGTGCCCGGCAACGTCCCCAATCAGGAGATGCTGAAACAGTACCTCCAGATGCCGCTGACCTCGGTTCCGGACCCGTTCGGCGAATACCCGAGCTTCGGCGATCACAACAACGCCATGCTCCAGCGCTTTCTCGATACCTTCGGGTTCGAGTACGAATTCTATTCGGCGACCGCCTTCTACAAGTCGGGCCAGTTCGACGCGGTGCTGCTGCGCGCCGCCGAACGCTACGATGCGCTGATGGCGGTGATGCTGAAAAGCCTGCGCGAGGAACGCCGGCAGACCTATTCGATCTTCCTGCCGATCCATCCCGAAACCGGCCGCGTGCTCTATGTGCCGATGAAACATGTCGATGCCGCGGCCGGCACCGTCACCTTCGACGACGACGAGGGCCGCGAATGGACGCTGCCGGTGACCGGCGGGCAGGTGAAGCTGCAGTGGAAGCCCGATTTCGGCGCCCGCTGGGCGGCGCACGACGTCGATTTCGAGATGTACGGCAAGGACCATTCGACCAACACGCCGATCTACGACCGGATTTGCGAGATTCTTGGCGGGCGGGCGCCCGAGCACTTTACCTATGAACTGTTCCTCGACGAGAACGGCCAGAAGATCTCGAAATCCTCGGGCAACGGCATTTCCATCGACGAATGGCTGACCTATGCGGCGACCGAATCGCTGGCCCATTTCATGTATCAGAAGCCGAAAACGGCCAAGCGGCTCTACTTCGACGTCATTCCCAAAGCGGTGGACGAATACCACCAGCAGCTTCGTGCCTATGCCGATCAGGACGCGGCAGCACGGCTGAACAACCCCGTCCATCATATTCATGGCCAGGATGTGCCGGCCTCGGATATGGTGGTAAGCTTCGCAATGCTGCTGAACCTTGCCTCCGTCGCGGGTGCGGAGGACAAGGAGGCGCTCTGGGGATTCGTCCGCCGCTATGCGCCCGACGCCAGTCCGCAGACGAACCCGCAACTCGATCAGGCGGCGGGCTTTGCGGTGCGCTACTACAACGATTTCGTCAAACCATCCAAGGTCTACCGCCTGCCCGACGAACGCGAGCGCGCGGCGCTGGCGGATCTGGCCGAACGCCTGCGCGCGTGGGACGGCCCGCTCGACGCCGAGGCGCTGCAAAGCGTCGTCTTCGCGGTCGGCAAGGAGCACGGGTTCGAGCCCCTGCGCGACTGGTTCAAGGCAATCTACGAGGTGCTGCTGGGCGCCAGCCAGGGGCCGCGCTTCGGTGGCTTCATCGCGCTTTATGGCGTTCCCGAAACCGTGGCACTTATCGAACGGGGGCTGGCGGGAGACCTCGCTGCCGGGTGAAACGCCCGATCCGCGCCGGTGGCCGCCGTCAGTAATGCGGCGGCCGCTCGTCGCCGAGAACCACGCCGCCACCGCCATCGGCCTCCTGCTCGGCGGCGCGGCGCATCAGCATCTCGACCCGCCGGGTCAGCGTGGCGATCTCGGTATCCTGTCGGGCGACCATATCCGACAACTCGTCGACCGCCGCCCGCAGGAAGGCGAGTTCCTCTTCGATGCTGACGTTGCTCATTCCGCTCCCCGTGGTGCTGTCGATCCTGCCGCGCTGCTTGCGGGCCATGCCTCCTTGGGCTAGACGCAGCCGCAAGCAAGGACCCGAGGATTGCCGATATGGCCAAGGAAAAGAAGCCCCGCCGCCCCATAGCGGAAACACCCAAGGGATTCCGTGACTATTTTGGCGTGGAA
>NZ_JBKEAE010000199.1:0-45045 GCF_047971885.1 Tropicimonas sp.
GATTGTCGGCGGCGAAGATCCGGTGGCAGGCAAGCGGAATCTCCAGCCCGATGCCAAGCGCCGTACCGGGCAGCGCCGCCGCGATCGGCTTGCCGCCGGCGTTGGTCCCGGGGGCCATCCCGGCGCGCTCGATCTTCCGCAGCAGACGGTGGGTCGCCATGATGCCGTCGAAAAGACCCCGGGCCGGATCGTTGCCGGCGCTGTCGCGCATCTGCGCGATCACGTTGAGGTCCATACCGCCGGCGAAGCTGCCCGGCTTGCCACTGGTGATGACCGCGCCCCGGATCGACTCGTCGCCAAGCACCCTGTCGATCAGCGCATCGAGGTCGCTGAACCCCTGAAGGCTCATCACGTTCATCGACCTGCCTTCGGTATCCCAGGTAATGACGGCAACACCGTCGGCGCCCACTTCCATGGAAAAATCGCTCATCCCGCGTTCTCCTTGATCCCTGCGCCCCTCGGGGCGGTCCTGTCGGTTGTGCGGTCAGACCCGCTCGATGATCGTCGCCGCACCCATACCCGAGGCGACGCAGAGCGTGGCAAGGCCAACGCCCTTGCCGGTCCGCTCAAGCTCGTCCAGCAGCGTGCCGAGAATGATGGCGCCGCTGGCGCCCAGCGGGTGCCCCATGGCAATTGCGCCGCCGTTCACATTGACCCGCTCGGGCGAAACGCCAAACGCCTGCAGGAAGCGCAGGACCACGGCGGAAAACGCCTCGTTGACTTCGAAAAGGTCGATATCACCGATCGACATCCCGCTTTCGCCAAGGATTTTCTCGGTCACCGGAACCGGGCCGGTCAGCATGATCGTCGGATCGGTGCCGATCTTGGCAGTGGCCCGGATGCGCGCACGCGGCCTCAGGCCGTTGCGGTCGCCAAAGGCTTTCGAGCCCACCAGAACCGCCGCCGCGCCGTCGACGATGCCCGAGGAATTGCCCGCGTGGTGGATATGGCGGATTTCCTCGAGGTGAGGATATTTCATGATCGCCACCTTGTCGAAGCCGGGCATCACCCTGCCCATCTGCTCGAAGCTGGGTGCAAGCGCCGCAAGCGCCTGCATGTCGGTGCCCGGCCGCATCGCCTCGTCGCGGTCGAGGATGGTCAGCCCGTTGCGGTCGAGCACCGGAACGACCGACCCGGCGAACCGCCCCTCGTCCCACGCGACGCCGGCCCGGCGCTGGCTTTCGACTGCCAGCGCATCGGCCTGTTCGCGGGTAAAACCGTATTCGGTGGCGATCAGGTCGGCCGAAATGCCCTGCGGGACAAAACAGGTCTCCATGGCGATGGAGGGGTCCACGGCAACCGCCGCGCCGTCCGATCCCATGGGGACGCGGCTCATCATCTCGACCCCGCCGGCGATGTAGCCGTCACCCGCGCCACCGCGCACCTGATTGGCGGCAAGGTTCACCGCCTCGAGCCCGCTGGCGCAGAAGCGGTTGATCGAAAGGCCGGGGATACGCTCGTCCAGATCCGAGGCCAGCACCGCGGTCCGGGCGAGGCAGCCGCCCTGTTCCTTCACCTGAGTGGCATTGCCCCAGATCACATCCTCGACAGCGTGGCCCCGCAGCCCGTTGCGCTCGCGGACGGCGTTCAGCATCTGCGCCGAAAGCCGCGCTGCCGTCACCTCGTGCAGCGATCCGTCCGGGCGGCCCTTGCCGCGCGGGCTGCGCACGGCGTCGTAGATATAGGCGTCGGTCATGGCGTTCCTCTCTCAGGCCCGGTCGGCGGGCGAGCCGGGCATCAGGTCGTAGGGATGTTTCCAGCCCGGCACGGCGGCGATACGGCCGAGCCAGGTGTCGATATTTGGCCATTCCCCGCGGTCGAAACCGAAGGGTTCGGGGTAGAAGAGATAGCCGCAGCAGGAAAGATCGGCGTTTGTGATCGCGTCGCCGACGATCCAGTCGCGTCCCGCAAGATGGCGGTCGAGCACCGCATAGGCGGCGGCCAGCCGGCCCTGCAACCAGCCGGTTACCGCCGGCTGGCGTTTGCCGGGCGGCAGGAAGTTCATCATGAACCGGCAGGCCCCGGCCTGCGAACTGAGCTTGTGGTTGTCCCACAGCACCCAGCGCAGCACCTCGCGCGCCTCGTCCGGCGTTTCGCCGCCGAAGCGGCCGGTCCGTTCGGTGACATAGCTCTGGATCACGCCCGATTGGGTCAGCCTGAGATTGCCGTCCACCAGCACCGGCGCCTCGCCCATCGCGTTCACGTCGCGCAGATAGGCCGGGCTGCGGGTTTCGCCGTTGAAGAAATCGACATGGACCGGCGCCCAGTCCATCCCCGAGAGCTGCAGCGCGAGCGCCGCCTTGTAGGAATTGCCCGATTCCCCGA
Source organism: Tropicimonas sp. (assembly GCF_047971885.1). Taxonomy (NCBI): domain Bacteria; kingdom Pseudomonadati; phylum Pseudomonadota; class Alphaproteobacteria; order Rhodobacterales; family Roseobacteraceae; genus Tropicimonas; species Tropicimonas sp. Next base: position 2,326 of record NZ_JBKEAE010000199.1, read on the forward strand.
AGCAATGGAGTTTCACCGACATCGCGCGCCCTAGTCGGACAGTTCCCGCATGGTACTCTGCGGCAGCACCAGACCGGCCAGATCGGGATAGACCTCGCCGACGAGTTGCAGGTGCTGGGGCGTTTCGAGGCGGATCAGATACCATTGCCCGCCATCCTCGACGGCAAGGGTGGTTCCGGTCGCCTCGATCCTCCGGCCGTCGGCCTTCATCACCGTGCGGCTGGGGATCAGCGCATAGTCGCGGCCGGCCGCGCTCGTCCCCGTCTCGGCGGCGCCGAGATCATAGCTCGCCTCCTCGAAGCTGATCTGCGTCATGACCTGCTCCATCTGCGAAACGACCAGTTGCTCCACCTCCTCGACGCTCATGCCCGACTGCCCGGCCATGTTTTCCAGAAACGCCGGCGGCATGACATCGAACACCCCCTGGTAATTGCCGCTCTGCGTATCGGACAGCATCCTGTCGTAGGCCGTGGCGATCGCGGCGCTGTCGGTATCGTCGAAGGCCAGCGAGGGCGCACCGGTCAGCGCCAGCGCCGCCGCAAGGGTAAGAGCAGTTTTCATCGGAATCGTCTCCTGTGCTGTAACCGCATCATACACGGTCTGAAGGAACCTGCGGAGGGGTTGCGCGGATCAGAACCGGTCCGCCGGCAGCGCCATCACAGGTGCGTCACCGCTGCGGATGCGGGCGAGGTGCAGCGCGGTGGCAGGCAGTTGCCGGGCCATGTAATAGCGCCCGGTCACCAGCTTGGCCTCGTGGAAGGCCGCATCCCCGGTACCGGAGGCCAGCGCCGCGGCCGACGCCCCGGCCATCCGCGCCCACATCAACCCGAGACAGACATGGCCGAAAAGGTGCATGAAGTCGTAAGAACCCGCCAGCGCCGCATTGGGGTTTTTCGCGCCGTTTTCCATGAAGAACATGCTGGCCGCCTGCAAATCCTTGCTGGCCGCCTTCAGCGGTTCGAGGAAGGCCTCCCTGAGCACCGCATCGCCCTCGTTCTCGGCGATGAAGCGCTTGACGAGATCGAAAAAGGCCATGATCGGCTTGCCGCCTTCCGCCGCCAGCTTGCGCCCGACGAGATCGAGCGCCTGAACCCCGTTCGCGCCTTCGTAGATCTGGGTTATCCGGGCGTCGCGCACGAACTGCGACATGCCGGTTTCCTCGATATAGCCGTGACCGCCAAAGATCTGCTGGGCGGCAACCGTCGCGTCGAAGCCCTTGTCGGTCAGGAAGCCCTTCAGCACCGGGATGAGCAGCGAGATCAGCCCCTCGGCCGCCGCGTCGTCGCAGCGCCGCGACCGGTCGATCAGCGACGCGCCCCACAGCAGGAAGGCCCGCGCCCCCTCGATAAAGCTCCGCTGGTCCATCAGGGCCCGCCGGACATCGGGATGGACGATGATCGAATCGGCCGGGCCGCCGGGGTTTTCGGCGCCGGTCACCGCCCGGCCCTGAAGCCGCTCGCGCGCATAATCCGCCGCGTTCTGACAGGCCGCCTCGGCCTGCGCCAGCCCCTGCATGGCAACCCCCAGCCGGGCCTCGTTCATCATGGTGAACATGGCCCGCATGCCCTTGTGCTCCTGCCCCAGCAGATAACCCTCGGCACCGTCGTAATTCATCACGCAGGTGGCATTGGCATGGATGCCCATCTTCTTCTCGACCTTGCCGACCGAGACGTTGTTGCGCGCGCCAAGGCTGCCGTCCTCGTTCACCAGCACCTTGGGCACGATGAAGAGGCTGACGCCCTTGATCCCCTCGGGCGCACCCGAGATCCGCGCGAGAACAAGGTGGACGACATTCCCGGCGAGATCGTGATCGCCGGCGGAAATGAATATCTTCTCGCCGGTGATCCGGTAGGTCCCGTCATCCTGCGGCACCGCCCTGGTGCGCATCAGGCCCAGATCGGTGCCGCTTTGCGGCTCGGTCAGGTTCATGGTGCCGGTCCACTCGCACGAGACCATTCTGGGCAGCCATTTCGCCTTTTGCGCATCGGTTCCGTGGGCATGGATCGCCGAATAGGCCCCGTGGGTGAGACCCTGATACATGGTGAAGGACTGGTTGGCGCCGGAGAACAGCTCTCCCACCGCGGTGCCCAGCAGCACGGGCATGCCCTGCCCGCCGTAATCCGGATCGCAGTCGAGAGCGGGCCAGCCGCCCGCCTTAATCTGTTCGAAGGCTTCCCTGAAGCCTTCGGGCGTGCGCACCACACCGTTCTCGAAGCGGACGCCCCGGCTGTCGCCCTCGAGATTGAGCGGCGCCAGAACGCCAGAGGCGATCTTGCCGGCCTCCTCGAGCACGGCTGCCGTGAATTCGGCGTCCAGTTCCTCGTATCCGGGAATGTCCTGCTCCGAGGCACCGAGCACCTGGTGCAGGACGAATTGAATGTCGTTCACGGGCGCCGTGTATGTCGGCATGCGCTCCTCCCTGAAGTGTCGTTTCTACTCCGCTGCCGACGTGGAACTCAGCGACGAGAGCATCTTTTCGCCCCAGGCCAGTTGCGACCTGAGTTCGTCGATTGCCTCGTCCAGTTCGTCGCGCTGACGTTCCATGTCGGCCAGCCGCTGGGTTCCCATTTCGTGGGATTTCGAAATCTGGGTCGCCTGCTGATCGCCGATGTCATAGAGGTCGAGCAGCTGCCGTATCTCTTCGAGACTGAAGCCGAAGCGCTTGCCGCGCAGGATCAGTTTCAGCCGGGCGCGGTCGCGGCGGGTGAACAGCCGCCTGGTGCCCTTGCGAATCGGAAACAGCAGCTCCTTCGCCTCGTAAAAGCGCAGGGTGCGGGGGGTCACCTCGAAGGAGTCGCACATCTCCCGGATCGTCATGAGTTCTTCGGTCGTAGCCATTTTCAGTCTTTCGTGCACTCGCATATCCGACCCCGGTCTGCACCTGGGCCATTACTAGGTTAAAATTGACGCGAACGTAAACGTAACGCTGCGTCGCGGGAAAACGCCCTGGGGATCCGGCCCTCCGGGGCATTCTCGGAGCAGGCAAAATTGCCTGTCGGGAACGGCTCGCTCCGCCCCCTCGTCGCGGCGCACCATGGTGCGACCGCAGATAAAATTCACGTCACGCAAGTGTGTTGACCGTTTCGTCCCTCAGTTTCTCAAGCTCCTGAATGGTCTGATCCAGTTCCATCCTGCGTCGGCGTAATTCATCCAATTGGCGGTCTGCCAATTCAATCCATGCTTCGAGTTGCGGTCCTGTTCCCTCCTCTTCGTATATGAGCAGCCACTGGCGAATTTCCTCGAGGCTGAACCCGAAACGCCGGCCGCGCAGGATCAGTGTCATCCGCGCCACCTCGCGCGCTGTGTACCACCTGCTCCGTCCTTCCTTCTCGGGTTGCAACAGTTCGATATATTCGTAGTAACGCAGCGTGCGCGGTGTTACATCGAATCTTGCACACATCTCCTTGAAGCTCAGCCGGTCGTCAGACACCACTCGCCCTCCGGAAAATCGGTTTACCGTCACGTAAATCTGTGGCGCGGCTCATTCAATGCCAAGTGTAGCAGTATTGTATGCTTGCCGCGCGATTGAGGGAAATGGATAACAAGTCGCAGACAGGCGGGAAACGCAAATGACAGATATGGAAACAATTGCCCGGCAATTGATAGAAGCGTTGCCATTTTCGAACGCATTGGGAATGCGGCTGGAAGCGGTTGGCGAGGGCTGCGCGACCATCTCGATGCCGTGGGATGCGCGATTCGTCGGCGATCCGCGCAGCGGGGTGATTCACGGTGGCGCCGTCTCGGCGCTGCTCGACACCTGCTCGGGCGCGGCGGTGGCGGCCCACCCGGACGGCACCGGCATTACCGCGACCATCGACCTGCGAATCGATTACATGCGCCCGGCAACCCCCGGGCGGGCGCTGCGCGGCGAAGCCGTCTGCTACCACGCCACACGAACGGTCGCCTTCGTGCGCGCCACCGCGACCGATGGGGAAACGGCAACCCCGGTCGCAACCGCCAAGGGCGCCTTCACCTTCGAAAAGAGGAAAACCGACCGATGAGCCTGCGCCGCCCGGAACCCGTTCAGGTCATCAAGGAGCGGCGCGACCGCGCATTGAGCGCGCTGGTCGGCGGAATACCCTACGTCACCTTTCTCGGCATCGTCTTCGATCGCAGGGGAGACGAGCTTACCGCGATCCTTCCGCACGACGAAAAGCACATCGGCAACCCGGCCCTGCCGGCGCTGCATGGCGGGGCTACCGCATCGTTTCTCGAGGTGACGGCGATTGTCGGGCTGGGCTGGTCGATCCTGTGGGAAGAGATCGAAAGCGGCAGGACCGATCCGGCGACAATCACGCCCGGGTCTATCCCGCGCCTGCCCAAGACGATCGATTTCACCGTCGACTACCTGCGCGTGGGTCTGCCGCGCGACGCCTATGCCCGTGCGCAGGTCAACCGTTCGGGTCGCCGCTATGCCAGCGTGCATGTCGAAGCCTGGCAGGACAACCGCGCCCGCCCCTTCGCCCAGGCGACCGGACATTTCCTGATGCCCGCACATGGCTGAGATTGCGGCGGCGCCCGCGCTGACCCATCGCCGCATCCTCGCCATCGCCGGGCCGATAGTCCTGTCGAACGCGACGGTGCCGATCCTCGGCATCGTCGATACCGGCGTGGTCGGGCAACTGGGCGAAGCCGCGCCCATCGGCGCGGTCGGCATCGGCGCCATCGTTCTCAGCGCGATCTACTGGGTCTTCGGCTTCCTGCGCATGGGCACCACCGGGCTGGTCGGGCAGGCGCGCGGCGCCGGCGATCAGGCCGAGGTCTCGGCGATGCTGGCGCGCGCGCTGATGATCGCGGCTGCCGGCGGCATCACGCTGATCGCGCTGCAAGGCCCGCTTTTCGCCGGGGCCTTCGCGCTGGCGCCGGCTTCGGAGGAGGTCGAATCGCTGGCACGCCGCTACATGTCGATCCGTATCTGGTCGGCACCCGCACCGATCGCCATCTACGGGCTGACCGGCTGGCTGATCGCGCAGGAACGCACGCGTGCCGTTCTGGCGATCCAGCTTGCGATGAACGGCATCAACATCGCGCTCGACCTGCTGTTCGTTCTCGGCTTCGGCTGGGGGGTCGAAGGGGTGGCGCTGGCGACGTTCATCGCCGAATGGTCGGGGGTCGCGCTGGCACTCTGGCTCTGCCGCGACGCTTTTGCCAACCCGGCCTGGAACGACCGTGCGCGCGTCTTCGACAGGGCCCGTCTGGCGCACATGGCGGCGGTCAATACCGATATCCTGATCCGGTCGCTGCTGCTTCAGGCGATCTTCGTCTCCTTCCTGTTTTTCGGCGCCGATTTCGGCGATATCACGCTGGCCGCCGATCAGGTGCTGCTGCAGTTTCTCGAGGTCACGGCATTTGCCATGGACGGCTTCGCCTTCGCCGCCGAGGCGCTGGTGGCCCAGGCGATGGGCGCGCGCCGGCGCGACCTGCTGCGCCGCGCCGCGATCATGACCAGCCAGTGGGGGCTGGGCTGCGGGATCGTACTGGCGCTGGCATTCGCGCTCGCCGGCGGCGCGATCATCGATCTGATGACCACCGCGCCGGAGGTGCGGAGCGTCGCGCGGAGCTACCTGCCATGGATGGTCGCCGCCCCGCTGGCCGGTGCCGCGCCGTGGATGCTCGACGGCATCTTCATCGGCGCTACCCGCACCCGCGACATGCGCAACATGATGGTGCTGTCGGCGCTCACCTATGCGCTGGCACTGGCGCTGCTGATGCCGGCTTTCGGCAACAACGGTCTCTGGGCGGCGCTGATCGTGTCGTTTGTCGCCCGGGGCGTCACGCTCGGCGCGTGTTACCCGGCGCTGGAACGCGCCACGACGGCGCGTTGACAGCCCGCACCCCGGGGACTAGGCCAATCGCGCCCTTTGATCTGCCGGAGACCAGCCATGACCGTTCAGGACAACACCGCCGAACTCCGCCTGACGTCGCTTTCCCACGGCGGCGGCTGCGGCTGCAAGATCGCGCCGGCGGTGCTGTCGGGTATCCTGAAGCGTACCACCGGCATGGCGCTGCCGGCGGAAATCCTCGTCGGCAGCGAAACCGCCGACGATGCCGCCGTCTACCGGCTGAACGACCGGCAGGCGCTGGTCGCCACCACCGATTTCTTCATGCCCATCGTCGACGATCCGTTCGATTTCGGCCGCATTGCCGCCACCAACGCCATCAGCGACGTCTACGCGATGGGCGCCACGCCGATCATGGCCCTGGCGCTGGTCGGGATGCCGATAAACGTGCTTTCCGAGGAAACGATCGCACGGATCCTCGAAGGCGGCAGCACCGCGGCGCGGGCAGCGGGCATTCCCGTGGTCGGCGGCCACTCGATCGATTCGGTCGAGGCGATCTACGGTCTTGTCGCGCTTGGTCTGGTCCACCCCGATCTGGTGAAGAAGAACGCCGGCGCCCGGCCCGGCGACGTTCTGGTGCAGGGCAAGCCGCTGGGCGCCGGGGTCATGTCGGCGGCGCTCAAGAAGGGCGAACTGGACGATGCCGGCTATGCCGCGATGATCGCGATGACCACCAAACTCAACACTCCCGGCCCCGAGCTTGCCGCGCTCGACGGCGTGCACGCCCTGACCGACGTAACTGGGTTCGGACTGGCCGGGCATGTGCTGGAAATGGCGCGCGGCGCCGGCTGCGACGCCCGCATCGACTGGTCCGCCGTTCCCTTCCTGCCCGGCGTGCGGGAACTGGCCGGACGGGGCTTCGTCACCGGTGCCTCGGGCCGCAACTGGGCCAGCTACGGAACCGAGGTCGGCCTGCCGGCAGGCTTTTCCGATCTCGACCGCGCCCTACTGACCGACCCGCAAACCAGCGGCGGGCTGATGGTCGCCTGTACACCCGGCGCCACCGATCAGGTTCTGGCGGTCTTCCGGCGCCACGGCTTCGGGCAGGCGGCAATTGTCGGCGAAATCGCTGCCACCGAGACATCCCCGCGCCTGCTGGTGGAATAGTCTTTTCCTTGGTCGCCGGCCCGCCCGAGCCCGGCGATATCGTTACGCGCAGGCGCGGGCCGGGCGGCCCGTCAGAGCCAGTCGCGCAGATGCGGGATCAGCGGGATATCGGCCGGCGGCATGGGATAGTCGCGCAGGTCGCCGGCGCGCACCCATTTCAACGCCTGCCCCTCCCTGGGGCGCGGTGTTCCCTGCCACTTGCGGCAGGCGAAAAGCGGCATCAGCAGGTGGAAATCGTCGTATCCGTGGCTGGCAAAGGTCAGCGGGGCGAGGCACGACGCCCAGGTGTCGATGCCAAGCTCCTCGTGCAACTCGCGGATCAGCGCCGCCTCGGGCGTTTCGCCCGGCTCGATCTTGCCGCCGGGAAATTCCCACAGGCCGGCCATCGACTTGCCGGCCGGGCGCTGCGTCAGCAGTACCCGCCCATCCACATCGACCAGCGCCACCGCCGAGACGAGAACGACCCTCAAGAGCGGTAATCCGCGTTGATCGAGATGTAGCCGTGGGTCAGATCGCAGGTCCACGCGGTAAAGGCCGCCGCACCGAGCCCCAGATCGACCGAAATCCGCAATTCGGGCAGCTTCATATAGGCCGCCCCCGCCGCCTCGCGGTAGCTTTCCGCCACCCAGCCGTTTTCGGCGACCAGAATGTCGCCGAAGCGAATCGACAGGCGGTCGCGGTCGGCGGCGGCACCGGATTTGCCCACCGCCATGACGACACGGCCCCAGTTCGGATCCTCGCCGGCGATGGCGGTCTTGACCAGCGGCGAATTGGCGATCGCCATGGCGACCCGTCTGGCGTCGGCATCGCTTTCGGCACCGGTCACGCATACCTCGACGAATTTCGTCGCGCCCTCGCCGTCCCGGACCACCTGCTGCGCAAGATCGCGCATCACCCCGTGCAGCGCCCCGGTGAACGCCCTGCCGGTGGCATCGGCAAGATCGTTCACCTCCGCGCCGCCGCAGCCGGTGGCGGCCAGCATCAGCGAATCCGATGTCGAGGTGTCGCCATCGACGGTGATGGCGTTGAAGGTCGTTCCGGTCAGATCGGAGAGCACCCCCTGCAACAGCGGCGCGGCGATCTTCGCGTCGGTGAAGATATAGACCAGCATCGTCGCCATGTCCGGCGCGATCATTCCCGACCCCTTGGCGATGCCGGCGATGCGGATCGCGCCGGCGGGGGTTTCGACAACCGCCCCCGCCCCCTTGGGGAAGGTATCGGTGGTCATGATGGCCGCCGCCGCGCCGCTGATCGCATCCGCCCGCAACCCGGCAACCAGTTCGCCCACCCTGGCGGTGATCCGGTCGTGCGGAAGCCGCTCGCCGATCACGCCGGTCGAGGCGGTGAAGACACGGGAAGCCGGCACCCCGGCGGCAGCCGACACCGCCTCGCAGATCGCCGCGACCGAACCGTCGCCGGCCCTGCCGGTAAAGGCGTTGGAATTGCCCGAATTGACGATGATCGCCGCGCCTGCCCCGGGGTCTGCCGCTGCTGCCAGTTTGGCCTGACAGTCGAGCACCGGGGCCGAGCGCGTCGCCGACCGGGTGAAGACCCCGGCGATGCCGCTGCCCGGTGCCAGCCGGACAAGCATCACGTCAGTGCGCCCGGCGTAGCGCACGCCGGCCTGCGCAGATGCGAATTCAGCCCCGGCGATTTCCGGAAGGTCCGGAAAGCGCCCGGGTGCAAGCGGCGAAACGGGAAGCGATCCGGCCATCTGCGTCTCCAGGGCTCAGTTTTCGATCAGGCCGGTATCGGTCAGGACTGACGGGTCGATGTCGAGCGCGGGCTTCTCGACCTCGGTCGCCTCCATCACCCGGGCAAGCTCTGCCTCGATCGCCGTGTTCTGGAGCTCGCCGGCGATCTCAACGCGCACTTCCTCCAGCGACGGTGCCTCGGCGATCCGGCTTTCGTTCAGCCTGATCACATGCCAGCCGAACTGGGTCTGTACCGGCGCCGAGATCTCGCCGTCTTTCAGCTCCATCACCGCGGTCTCGAACTCCGGCACCATCATGCCCTTGCCGAACCAGCCCAGATTGCCGCCGTCGGGGCCGGACGGGCCGGTGGATTTTTCCTTGGCAAGCCCGGCAAAATCGGCGCCGCCCTCCAGTTCGGTCACGATCGCCTTCGCCTCGTCCTCGGTCTCGACGAGGATGTGGGAGGCGTTGAACTCCGTTTCGGGCTCGGCGCCGGCGAAACGGGCCTCGTAGGCGGCAGCGATCGCCTCGTCGGTCACCGCACCCTTCAGCGCCTTGCCCAGCGCCTCGCCCGCCAGCAGGCCCGAGGTCTGGTTCTCGATCGCCAGCCGTGTCGCCTTCGACATCTCGCCGCCGAGCGATTGCGCCATCGCCGTCTGCTGGATCAGCTGGTCGAGAACCCCGTCCCAGAGGATCCCCGGTTCGAGTTGCTGGTATTGCGGCGGCAGCGAGCCGTGGGCGACGATCATGTTGCCCAGGGTGATATCGGTCCCGCCGACGGTGGCGACGACGGTCTCGGCGGTAACCTCCTGCGCCAGCGCCGGAGCGGCACCGGCGAACGCAAGGCAGATCAGCCCGGCCGCCCAGGTTTTATTGGATGTCGACATGTTGATGGCTCCCGTTCGGCCACGAACCCGCGTGGCGTTGACACTCATTGGACGCGCCCTTACATCGCACTTGGTCCGCGAAGGACGAGCGGCGCTTCGTTGATCGCTTGGTAACGCCGCTCGGAGTGTCCGGCAAGGGACCCTCTCTCACGAATTCGTAACGGCGGAGCGCACATGCTGGGAATTGGAACGATCGCACGCAAGGTCTTCGGAACGCCGAACGACCGCAAGATCAAGGCCACGCGTCCCGTCATCGACCAGATCAATGCCCTGGAGCCCGAGTTCGAGGCGATGAGCGACGCGGCGCTGATCGAAAAGACCCACGAATTGCAGACGCGCGCCCGGAACGGCGAGGATCTGGACGCCATGCTGCCCGAAGCCTTTGCCAACTGCCGCGAGGCCGCCAAGCGGGCGCTCGGGCTCAGGGCGTTCGACGTTCAGCTGATGGGCGGCATATTCCTCCACCGGGGCAATATCGCCGAGATGAAGACGGGCGAGGGCAAGACGCTCGTCGCGACTTTCCCGGCCTATCTCAACGCGCTTTCGGGCAAGGGCGTCCATATCGTCACGGTGAACGACTATCTGGCGCGGCGCGATGCCGAATGGATGGGCAAGGTCTATGCCCACCTCGGCCTGACCACCGGGGTGGTCTATCCCCAGCAGCCCGAGGAGGAAAAGCGCACCGCCTATCGCGCCGACGTGACCTATGCCACCAACAACGAACTGGGTTTCGACTATCTGCGCGACAACATGAAATCCGACCTGAAGGACATCAACCAGCGCTACCACAACTTCGCCATCGTCGACGAGGTGGACTCGATCCTGATTGACGAGGCACGCACGCCGCTGATCATCTCGGGGCCGAGCCAGGACCGCTCCGAGCTTTACCGCACTGTCGACAAGATCATCCCCGAACTGCACGACGAGCATTACACGCTGGACGAAAAGACCAAGAACGTCACCTACACCGATGCCGGAAACGAGTTTCTGGAGGAGCGGCTGACACGTTACGGCATCCTGCCCGAGGGCCAGCCGCTCTATGCCCCCGAGAGCACCACCGTCGTGCACCACATCAATCAGGGGCTGAAGGCGCACAAGCTGTTCCAGAAGGACAAGGATTACATCGTCCGCAACGGTGAGGTGATGCTGATCGACGAATTCACCGGCCGGATGATGCACGGGCGGCGGCTGTCCGACGGGCTGCATCAGGCGATCGAGGCCAAGGAAGACTGCGCCATCCAGCCCGAGAACGTGACGCTGGCCAGCGTGACCTTCCAGAACTATTTCCGCCTGTACGACAAGCTTGCCGGCATGACCGGCACCGCGCTGACCGAGGCCGAGGAATTCGAGGACATCTACAAGCTGGGCGTCGTCGAGGTTCCGACCAACCTGCCGGTGGCCCGCGCCGACGATCACGATCAGGTCTATCGCACGGCGAAGGAGAAATTCGGCGCCATCGTCGATGCGATCCGCGCCGCGCACGAACGGGGCCAGCCGGTACTCGTCGGCACGACCTCGATCGAACGCTCCGAGACGCTGAGCCAGCTGCTCACCGAGGCCGGGCTGGCGCATAACGTGCTCAACGCCCGCCAGCACGAGCAGGAGGCGCAGATCGTCGCCGATGCCGGCAAGCTGGGCGCGATCACCATCGCCACCAACATGGCCGGCCGCGGAACCGACATCAAGCTGGGCGGCAACGTCGAGTTCAAGGTGATGGAGGCGCTGGCCGCCAACCCCGAGGCCGACCCCGAAGAGGTGCGCGCCCGGATCGAGGCCGAACACAGGGGCGACGAGGAGGCGGTGAAGGCCGCCGGCGGGCTTTACGTGCTGGCCACCGAACGCCACGAAAGCCGGCGGATCGACAACCAGCTTCGCGGCCGCTCGGGCCGTCAGGGCGACCCGGGGAAATCGTCGTTCTTCCTGTCGCTCGAAGACGACCTGATGCGCATCTTCGGTTCGGAACGGCTCGATTCCATGCTGGGCCGGCTGGGCATGCAGGAGGGCGAGGCCATCGTCCACCCCTGGGTGAACAAGTCGCTCGAACGCGCGCAGGCCAAGGTCGAGGGGCGCAACTTCGACATCCGCAAGCAGCTGCTCAAGTTCGACGACGTGATGAACGACCAGCGCAAGGTGATCTTCGGCCAGCGGCGCGAGATCATGGAAGCCGAGGATCTGTCGGATATCGTGCAGGACATGCGGCATCAGGTGATCGACGATCTGGTCGATCAGTACATGCCGAAAAAGAGCTATGCCGACCAGTGGGAGACCGAAAAGCTCTATGCCGCCGCGATCGAACGGCTGGGCATCGACGTGCCGGTGATCGAATGGGCCGCCGAAGAGGGCGTCGACGACGTGGAAATCCGCGAACGCCTTTACCGGGCGTCCGACGAGTACATGGCGAAGAAGACCGCCGATTTCGGCGCCGAGAACATGCGGATGATCGAAAAGCAGATTTTGCTGCAGACGATCGATGCCAAATGGCGCGAGCACCTGCTGACGCTGGAACACCTGCGCTCGGTTGTCGGCTTCCGCGGCTATGCGCAGCGCGATCCGCTGAACGAATACAAGAACGAGGCCTTCCAGCTGTTCGAGAACCTGCTCGACAGCCTGCGCGAGGACGTGACGGCGAAACTGGCACAGGTCCGCCCGATGACCGAGGAAGAGCAGCGCGCCATGATGGAGCAGATGCTGGCGCAGCAGAACGCGCTCCAGCAACAGCGCGCACGGGCCAACGGCGCTGCGGCATCGGCAGGCGCCGCGGCGACGGCGCCGCTGATCGAGGGTTTCGACGAGAGCGATCCCGCGACCTGGGGCAACCCCGGCCGCAACGATCCCTGCCCCTGCGGTTCGGGCAGGAAGTTCAAGCACTGCCACGGCAGCTTCTGAGCCGGTTGCCCGGCGGAAATCAGGCCCTGCCGGCGAGCCGCCCGAGGATCGATTCCGCCGTGACCTGCCCGACAATGGCGCCCTGACGGGTAACGGCGATCCTGCGCTCGCAGGTGACCTGCCCGATCAGCGCGCGGACCGGTTCGGCCGCATCGACCTGCGCGGCAAAGGCCGCGCCGTTCGCCGGCACCATCACATCTTCCGCCCGCAGCACGCCCAGCGGATTCATGTGGGCGACGAAATCGGCCACATAGTCGCTGGCCGGGGCCGAGATGATGTCGCGCGGGGTGCCGCATTGCACGATCCGCCCACCGTCCATGATCGCGATCTGATCGCCCAGCTTGAACGCCTCGTCCAGATCGTGGCTGACAAAGATGATGGTGCGTTTCAGCTTGTGCTGAAGATCGATCAGTTCGTCCTGAAGCCGGGTGCGGATCAGCGGATCGAGGGCCGAGAACGGCTCGTCCATCAGCAGGATCGGCGCATCGGTGGCAAAGGCGCGGGCAAGCCCCACCCGCTGCTGCATGCCGCCCGAAAGCTCCGCCACCCGGCGGTCGCCCCAGTTCGCCAGCCCGACAAGTTCGAGTTGCGCATCCACCTTCGCGGCCCGCGTCGCGGCATCCTCTCCGCCCAGTTCGAGCCCGAGCCCGACATTCTCCCGCACCGTGCGCCACGGCAGCAACCCGAATTGCTGGAACACCATGGCGATATGATGCAGCCGCATCTGCCGGAGCGTGGATTTGTCGGCATGGGTGATATCGACCATGCCCGCCCCGTCGCTGACCAGAACCCTGCCGCGCGCCACCGGGTTCAGCCCGTTGACCGCGCGCAGAAGGGTGGATTTGCCGGAGCCCGACAGGCCCATCAGGACAAGGATATCGCCCTTGCGCACGCGAAGGCTGCAATCGTGAACGCCCAGTACCTGCCGGGTGTCCTGCTGGATCTCGGCCCGGGACATGCCGGCATCCATCAGCGGCAGCGCCTTTTCGGGATGGCTGCCGAAAACGATCGACACCTTGTCGAATTCGACCGCAACCGTCATCGCCGTTCCACCCTGAGCATCCGGTCGAGCATGATCGCGACCACCACGATGACGAACCCGCTTTCGAAGCCGAGCGCGGTGTTGACCTGATTGAGCGCCCGGACAACCGGTACGCCCAGCCCGTCGGCACCGACCAGCGCCGCGATGACCACCATCGACAGCGACAGCATGATCGTCTGGTTCAGTCCGGCCATGATCTGCGGCAGCGCGAAGGGCAGTTCGACCTTCCACAGCGTCTGGCGCGCGGTGGCGCCAAAGGCCTCCGCCGCCTCGAGCAGCGGTTTCGGGGTTGTCGAGATGCCAAGGTGGGTCAGCCGGATCGGCGCGGGCAGAACGAATATCACCGTGGCGATCAGCCCCGGCACCATGCCGATGCCGAAGAACACGATGGCCGGGATCAGGTAGACGAAGGTCGGCAGGGTCTGCATCAGGTCGAGCACGGGACGCATCCACTGGTAGAGGCGCGGCCGGTGTGCGGCGGCAATGCCGATGGGAACCCCCAGCGCCATGCAGACGAAACACGACGAGATCACCAGCGTCAGGCTTTCGGTCGTTTCCTCCCAGTACCCCTGGTTGATAATGAAGAGAAAGCCAACCAGAACCAGCAGGCAGGGCCGCCAGCTGCGTTGCAGAAGCCAGGTCAGAGCGACGAATCCGCCGATGATAACCAGCGGCGGCGGGGTTTGCAGCACCCAGAGGATCGCGTCGATCATCCGCTCCATGGCGGCGGCGAGCGCATCGAAGAAGAAGCCGCCATGCAGTTGCAGCCAGTCGAAAAGGCTCTTCGCCGTCTTCCCGACCGGCAGCTTGTCTTCGGTCAGCCAGTCCATCGGCACGCCCTCCGGCAATGCTGAATGGCGCCGGAGCCAAAGCCCGGGGCGATCGCGATGTCAAATGGCGACAAGCGGATCAGAGCCCCAGCGCGGAGTTGAGCGCCGCCGCCGCGTCGCCGCCATCGAGGGTGGTCACACCGTCGAGCCAGCCGAGCGCAACATCGGGATGGGCCTTCAGCCAGGCGGCCGCGGCCGCTTCCGGATCTTCGCCACCATCGAGGATCGCGCCCATGATCTCGTTTTCCATCGCCAGCGTGAAGTTCATGTTCTTCAGCAACACGCCCACATTCGGACATTCGTCGACGTAACCGGCGCGGGTATTGGTCAGCACCGTCGCGCCGCCAAAGTCGGGGCCGAAGAAGTCGTCGCCACCGCTCAGGTAGGTAAGCTGGAAATTGGCGTTCATCGGATGCGGGTCCCAACCGAGAAAGACGATCGGTTCGCCGCGCTTGTCGGCCCGGGCGACCTGCGCCAGCATCCCCTGTTCCGAGCTTTCCGCCACCTTGAAACCACCGAGGCCAAAGGCATCCTGCCCGATCATGTCGAGGATCAGCCGGTTCCCGTCGTTGCCCGGCTCGATACCATAGATCGTCGCGTCGAGCGCATCCGACTGCCCGGCGATATCGGCGAAATCGCGGATGCCAAGCTCCGCGCCGGCGGCATTGGTCGCCAGCGTGTACTTGGCGCCTTCCAGGTTCACGCGAACCGTATCGACCGTTCCCGCGTCGCGGTAAGGGGCGATGTCGGCTTCCATGGTCGGCATCCAGTTGCCAAGGAAAACGTCGATATCGTCGTTGGCCATCGAGGTATAGGTCACCGGAACCGACAGCACCTTGACGTCGGTGTCGTAGCCGAGCGCCTTGAGAACCGTCGTCGCCGCCGCCGTCGTTGCCGTGATGTCGGTCCAGCCCACATCCGAGAGCCGCACAGTGCCGCAATCGGCCGCCGCAAGGCCGGCTGAGGCTGCCAGAAAGCCTGCCGTCAGAGTAATCATCCTGTTCATGTAACCACCTTCCCTGTTCGCGCTGTTTTTTGATTGACGAGTCAATCAAAAACCGATTTATCGTTCGCCCAAGCAGAACCATGGAGTGCTCGCATGCCGAAAGTCGGAATGGAGCCGCTTCGTCGTGCCGCTCTGGTGGACGCTACGATAAAGGAAATCGGAGCGAAAGGCTCGCTTGACGTGACCGTGAGCCAGATCGCCCGGCGCGCGGGTGTCTCAAGCGCATTAGCCCACCACTATTTCGGCTCGAAGGAGCAGATGTTCCTTGCCACCATGCGCCATATCATGGCGCGCTACGGCGAAGATGTCCGTATCGCCCTGGCGATGGCGGAAACGCCGCGCCAGCGGGTCGAGGCGGTGATTCACGCAAGCTTCTCGCCCGGCAACTTCGACGACGCGGTGATTGCGGCCTGGCTGCAATTCTACGTTCAGGCGCAGCATTCGGACGACGCGCTGCGCCTGCTGAACATCTATCGCAGGCGGATGCGGTCGAACCTGATCCACGATCTGCGGCCATTGCTGGGCACCGGCGCCGGACGGGTCGCCGACGGCCTGGCCGCAATGGTCGACGGGCTCTACATCCGGCAGGCGTTGCATGGTACCGCCCCCGGTCGCGATACCGCCCAATCCCTGCTGGTCGATTATCTCGACACGCAGATCGCCGCACAAAAGGAGGCCCGATGATCGACCCGCGCCCAAGGGCCAGCCATTTCATCGGCGGCCAGTACGTCGAGGATACGGCCGGCATGCCGATCCCGGTGATCTTTCCGGCAACGGGGGAAGAGATCGCGCGCATCCACGCCGCAACGCCGGCAATCGTCGAAAGCGCGCTCAGGGCAGCCGACGCTGCCCGGGCGGGCTGGGCCGCGCTGAGCGGCACCGAACGCGGCCGCATCCTGCGCCGCGCCGCCGGCATCATCCGCGACCGCAATCGCGAACTGAGCGAGCTTGAGACTTTCGATACCGGCAAGCCGCTTCAGGAAACGCTTGTCGCCGACGCCAGCAGCGGCGCCGATGCGCTGGAGTATTTCGGCGGGCTGGCGGGCAGCCTGACCGGTGAGCATATCGCCATGCCGGATGGCAATTTCGTCTATACGATCCGCGAGCCGCTGGGGCTCTGCGTCGGGATCGGCGCATGGAACTATCCCACCCAGATCGCCTGCTGGAAGGGCGCGCCGGCACTTGCCTGCGGCAACACGATGATCTTCAAACCATCCGAAACGACGCCGCTCTCGGCCCTCAGGGTGGCCGAAATCCTGACCGAGGCCGGGGCGCCGCCGGGCGTTTTCAACGTGGTTCAGGGCATGGGCGAGGTCGGCGCGGCGCTGGTCGGCGATGCGCGTGTCGCCAAGGTTTCGCTGACCGGATCGGTGCCGACCGGGCGGCGCGTCTACGCCGCCGCCGCGGCGGGCATGAAACATGTCACCATGGAGCTTGGCGGCAAGTCGCCGCTGCTGATTTTCGACGACGCCGACGTGGAAAACGCGGTCAGCGGTGCGATCCTCGGGAATTTCTATTCCACCGGGCAGGTCTGTTCGAACGGAACGCGGGTCTTCGCGCAGAAGGGGATTCGCGAGGCGTTCCTGACCCGGCTGAGCGAACGGCTTTCGAATATCGTGCCCGGCGATCCACTGGACGAGAGGACGAATTTCGGACCGATGGTCAGCAAGGAGCAACTCGAGATCGCCGAACGCTACATCGCCGCCGGCATTGCCGAAGGCGCGCGGCTGGTCTGCGGCGGCAAGCGGCTCGACCGGGCGGGTTACTGGCTGACCCCGGCGGTCTTTGCCGATGTGACCGACGATATGACCATCGCGCGGGACGAAATCTTCGGCCCGGTCATGTCGGTGCTCGATTTCGAAACCGAGACCGAGGTCATGGCCCGCGCCAACGCCACCGAATTCGGGCTCGCCGCCGGTGTCTTCACCCGCGATCTGAGCCGGGCGCACCGGGTGGTCGCCGGTTTCGAGGCCGGAACCTGCTATATCAACACATATAACGACGCCCCGGTCGAGGCGCCTTTCGGCGGCTCGAAGATGTCGGGCGTCGGACGCGAGAACTCGAAAGCGGCGATCGGGCACTATTCGCAGCTCAAATCGGTTTTCGTGCGACTGGGCGATCTGGACGCCCCTTTCTGAGCGGAAGAACGGCGATGCGGATGCAGGCGGATTTTGTCATCGTCGGGGCCGGTTCGGCCGGTTGCGCCCTGGCCTGTCGCCTGGGCGAGGCCGGGGCAAGCGTTCTGGTGATCGAACACGGCGGTACCGATGCCGGGCCGTTCATCCAGATGCCCGGTGCGCTCTCCTATCCGATGAACATGCGCCGCTACGACTGGGGCTACCGGACCGAACCCGAACCGCACCTCGGCGGACGGCGGCTGGTCTGTCCGCGCGGCAAGGTGATCGGCGGTTCGTCGAGCGTCAACGGCATGGTCTATGTCCGTGGCCACGCGCGCGATTTCGACACCTGGTCCGAAATGGGCGCCACGGGCTGGAGCTTTGCCGATGTGCTGCCCTATTTCAAACGGATGGAAACATGGCACGACGGCGGCCATGGCGGCGATCCATCCTGGCGCGGCGGCGACGGGCCGCTGCATGTAACGCGGGGCCCGCGCCGCAATCCGCTCTACCACGCCTTTGTCGAGGCGGGGCGGCAGGCCGGCTATCCGCTGACCGGCGATTACAACGGCGCGCAGCAGGAGGGCTTCGGCCCGATGGAACAGACGGTCTGGCGCGGCCGGCGCTGGTCGGCGGCGAACGCCTACCTGCGGCCGGCGCTGAGGCGGCCGAACTGCGGCGTCGTTCGCGGCCTTGCCCGCCGCATCGTGATCGAACAGGGCCGCGCCGCCGGGGTCGAGATCGAGCGGCACGGCACAACCGAGGTGATCGCCGCCGCGCGCGAGGTGATCGTCGCGGCCGGCGCCATCAATTCGCCCAAGCTGCTGATGCTGTCGGGGATCGGCCCTGCGGCGCATCTGGCCGAATACGGCATTTCCGCAGTTGCCGACCGGCCGGGTGTCGGGCGCAACCTGCAGGATCACCTGGAGGTCTATTTCCAGATCGCCTCGAAGCAGAAAATCACGCTGTTCCGCTACTGGAACCTGATATGGAAGGGGATCATCGGGGCGCAATGGCTGTTCACCCATACCGGGCTGGGGGCGTCGAACAACTTCGAAAGCTGCGGCTTCATCCGGTCGGGCGCCGGGGTGGAATATCCTGACATCCAGTATCATTTCCTGCCCATCGCGGTCCGTTACGACGGGCGGGCCGCCGCCGAAGGGCACGGCTTTCAGGCCCACACCGGCCCGATGCGCAGCCCCTCGCGCGGGGCGGTCACGCTGCGATCCGCCGATCCGCACGAGGCACCGGCCATCCTGTTCAACTACATGTCGACCGAACGGGACTGGGCCGATTTCCGCGCCTGCCTGCGGCTGACACGCGAGATCTTCGCCCAGCCCGCCTTCGAGCCATTCGTGAAGTCCGAAATACAGCCCGGCGCGGCACTGCAATCCGATGACGAACTGGACGGTTTCGTGCGTGAACATGCCGAAAGCGCCTATCATCCCTGCGGTACCTGCCGGATGGGCGCGGCCGGCGATCCGATGGCGGTGGTCGACCCCGAGACCCGCGTGATCGGTGTCGACAGGCTGCGGGTGGCGGACAGTTCGGTCTTTCCGCAGATCACCAACGGCAACCTGAACGCTCCGTCCATCATGGTGGGGGAAAAGGCGGCCGATCATGTGCTTGGGCGCGAACCGTTGCCACAGGCGAACGCCGTGCCCTGGATCAATCCCGGCTGGCGAACCGCACAGCGCTGAATGCGGCAGGTCCGCCCACCGGGCGTGAAGGCGTTGCAATTCCACTTCGGCAGGCGCGAAGATGGCACCGGAATCTGGCAAGTCAGGCGCGCCCGGTGGCGGCAGGAGGGAATATCCATGGCTCGTGAATACGATACGCTCGAACGGCGTTCGGCAGACGAACGCGCGGCGGCGCTGGCCCGGGCGCTTCCGGCCCAGATCGCGGCCGCCCGGGCATTGCCGGGATATGAGAAATCGCTCGCCGATGTGGACCCGGCCACCATCACCGATGCCGCCGCGCTTGCCGCGCTGCCGGTTCTGCGCAAGTCGGATCTCGGCGGGGCACAGTCGCAGGACGAACCCTTCGGCGGCTACACGCCGCGCGCGGCAAGCGAATTCGACCAGATTTTCCAGTCCCCCGGCCCGCTTTATGAACCCGGCATGACCGGGCACGACTGGTGGCGGCTGGGGCGGTTCCTGTTCGCCGCCGGGATAGGCAGGGGCGATATCGTGCAGAACTGTTTCGGCTACCACCTCGTTCCGGCGGGGTTGATGTTCGAAAACGGGGCCCGCGCCGTCGGGGCCGCCGTCCTGCCGGGCGGAACCGGACAGACCGACCTTCAGGTGCGCGCCGCCGTCAATGTCGGGTCGACAGCCTATGCCGGCACGCCCGATTTCCTCAAGGTGATTCTCGACCGGGCGGCGGAAATGGGCGAGACGCTGCGGATCGCCCGCGCGGTCGTCTCGGGCGGGGCGCTGTTCCCGTCGCTCCGGCAGGAATATGCGGAGCGTGGCATCGCCTGCCTGCAATGCTACGCGACCGCCGATCTGGGCAACGTGGCCTACGAATCCGAAGCGATGGAGGGGATGATCACCGACGAGGGGGTGATCGTCGAAATCGTCACCCCCGGCACCGGCGATCCCGTCGCTCCGGGCGAGGTCGGCGAGGTTCTGGTGACGACACTCAACTCCGATTACCCGCTGATACGCTTCGCCACCGGGGATCTGAGCGCGGCGATGGAGGGAAACAGCCCCTGCGGCCGGACCAACATGCGTATCCGCGGCTGGATGGGCCGCGCCGACCAGACCGCCAAGGTGCGCGGCATGTTCATTCGCCCCGAACAGGTGGCGCAGCTTGTCGCCCGTCATTCCCACGTTCACCGGGTCCGGGTGATCGTGACCCGCGAGAACGAAATGGACCGGATGCAGGTTCTCATCGAGGCCGAGGGCGGCGACTGGACCGTCTATCCGCATTCCATCCACGAGGTTCTGAAGCTCAGGGCAAACGGAATCGAGGTGGTCGCCCCGGGCACCCTGCCGCGCGACGGGATGGTGATCGAGGATCGCCGCGACTACGGCGGCGACGCTATTTGATAACATGCCCCGCTGCCATAGGTTCCGGTCGGGGAATTCCGGTTGGGAGGAACACAATGGGCAGGTATGCGGCAGCGATTCTGTTTGCCACGAGCATGGGCATGCTGGCGGGCGAGGTGCAGGCCGACAGGGCGCTGGCAATCGGACCACCCCTGCCAGAGGCCGGCTCCACCGAAGCGCTGCGGCAGGCGGGATTCAGCGTCATCACCGCCGATCCCGCCTCGGCGCCCGCGATGCGGGCGGCGCTTTCGCAATTCATGGAGGGTATCGGGCGTGAGCCGCGGATCGTGGTGCATCTGTCGGGCCGCTTCGTGCATGCGCACGGGCGAAGCTGGCTGCTGCAATCCGGTGGCACCGACCCGGTGCCCGACCTTGCAACGATCGAGGATGCGGCGCTGTCGGTCCGGACCGTGCTCGATATCGCCGGGCGGGTGCCCGGCAGCGCCATTGTGGCGCTCGGCGAAAGCACGTCCGAAGAAGAGCCCGGCCCCGGCCTCAGGCCGGGGATCGCGATTTCCGATATCCCGCAGGGGGTGACGGTCCTGTCGGGCAGCGATGGCGATATCGCCCGGTTCGTCGCCGCCGACCTCATGGCCCGGGGCAAGCCGCTGGCAGGGATGGTCGCCGACGCGCGGGAGATCAGGGGCAGGGGGTACCTGCCGCGGCGCATGTCCTTCCTGCCAGCGGACAGCAAGGCACCTGCCGCCGCGCCCGAAGCACAGCCCGCCGAGCGCGCCCTGTGGGAGGCGGCGCTGGCAAGGGACAGTATCGAGGCCTACGGGATGTATCTGGCAACCTATCCGCAGGGCGTCTTCGCGGACGGGGCAAGGGCGGCGATCGCGGCCATCGGGGACGAGCCCGCGCGCGCGGCGCGGCAGGCCGAGGACAGGCTTGGGCTTTCGTCCGGCGACCGCCGGCGCATTCAGGACCAGCTTGCGCTGCTGGGCTTCGAACCGGGCGGGGCGGACGGGGTTTTCGGGCCGGCCAGCCGCGCCGCGATCGCCCGCTTTCAGGCGCGCAACGGCTTTGCCGGAACCGGGTTTCTCGATTCGCTTCAGATCGAACGACTGACGCTGGAGGCCGAAAGGCGCGACAGCGAGGTCTGGGACGCGCTGGGGGCGACGCCCGACGAAGCCGGATTGCGGACCTATCTGGCGCGTTTTCCGCAGGGAAAATTCGCCCCGGTCGCTCAGGAACGGCTGGCGCGGATCGAGGCCGACAGGCAGGCGCTGGCCGGGGCGCAGGATCGTCGCGACTGGGCGGCGGCAGACAGCGCCGGTACCGTCGAAGCCTATAACGCCTATCTTGAAACGCACCCAGACGGCGCCTTCGCCGCCGAGGCGCGGCGACGGATCGACGCCGCCGCCGAACGCAGCCAGCAAAGGGAAGCCGCCCGGGCCGAGGCCAGGGAAACCGAAGCCGCACTTGGCATGGGCGTGACGGCCCGGTCGCTGATCGAGCAACGGCTCGAACAACTCGGCCTTGCGCCCGGAGCGGTCGATGGAACCTTCGATGCCGACACGCGCAAGGCGATCCGCGCCTTCCAGAAATCGCAGGGACTGGCGACGACCGGATTCGTCAGCCGCGATACGCTCATCGCGATGCTGGGCGGTATCGGCCAGATTCCGGGCCAGATTCCGGGCCAGATTCCGGGGCTGACCCTGCCTGACTGAGCCGGAGCGCCGGGGGCGATTCCGCTGCCACAGACCGGGGTCCGGCGCCGTGCGCGCCGGACCCTTCCGTCAGGCCGCCAGCGCCGCCTCGGGGTCGGTGTAATCGTAGCCCAGCGCCTCGGCGACGGCCGCGCAGGTGATCCTGCCGTCCCACACGTTGAGGCCGGCGCGCAGATCGGGGTCGCGGCGCAGCGCCTCCTTCCAGCCCAGATCGGCCATGCGCAGCGCATGGGGCAGGGTGACGTTGTTCA
This sequence comes from Tropicimonas sp., assembly GCF_047971885.1. Taxonomy (NCBI): domain Bacteria; kingdom Pseudomonadati; phylum Pseudomonadota; class Alphaproteobacteria; order Rhodobacterales; family Roseobacteraceae; genus Tropicimonas; species Tropicimonas sp. The sequence goes on from NZ_JBKEAE010000199.1 coordinate 24,712, forward strand.
GCGCATAGGTCGACGTGCGCGCCACCGCACCGGGCATGTTGGCGACGCAATAATGCACGATGCCATCGACCTCGTAGGTGGGATCGGCATGGGTGGTGGGGTGCGAGGTTTCGAAACACCCGCCCTGATCGATGGCCACATCGACCAGAACCGCGCCTGTCTTCATCCCGGACAGGTCGGCCCGGCTTACCAGCTTGGGCGCCGCCGCGCCGGGTATCAGCACCGCCCCGATCACCAGGTCGGCGTCCGAGATCAGCTCGCGCACCCGCGTTCCGGTGGAATAGGCGGTCTTGGCACGGCTTTCGAAGTGAATGGCAAGCCGTTCCAGCACATCGGTGCTGCGATCGAGGATCGCCACATCGGCCCCCAGCCCGACCGCCATCTGTGCCGCGTTGAGGCCGACGACACCGCCGCCCAGCACCACCACCTTGGCCGGGGCAACCCCCGGAACGCCGCCCAGCAGCACGCCGCGCCCGCCATGGGCCTTTTCCAGCGCGGTGGCGCCCGCCTGAATCGACATTCGGCCGGCGACCTGGCTCATCGGCTTCAGCAGCGGCAGCGAGCCGCCCGGCCCGGTGACGGTCTCGTAGGCGATGGCGGTGACACCCGAGGCGATCAGCGCCGCGGTCTGTTCAGGGTCGGGCGCGAGGTGAAGATAGGTGTAGAGAAGCTGCCCGGGGCTCAGCATCGCGCATTCCTGCGGCTGCGGCTCCTTGACCTTGACGATCATGTCGGCGGCGGCGAAGACATCGGCCGCAGCGCCCGCGATATCGGCCCCCGCCGCACGGTAGGAATCGTCATCGGCACCGATTCCCAGCCCCGCGCCGGTCTCCACCAGCACGGCATGGCCATGATTCGCAAGTTCCGACACCGATTCCGGTGTCAGCCCGACACGGTATTCGTGGTTCTTGATTTCCCTGGGTACGCCAATCTGCATATGGTTCTCCTCCCTGAGCGTTCGGCACTTTTCACCAGACCGAACTGCCGGGGATTTTATTCTTGCGTGCCAGTCCGGGAAACCCCGATAATTTCCTGCCGACCCCATGGAACCGGAAAGAAATGCTCGACCGATTCGATGCCCAGATCCTGCGCGAGATGCAGCGCGATTCCGCCGTTCCGATCGCGGTGCTGGCCGACCGGATAGGATTGTCGACATCCGCCTGCCACCGGCGGGTGAAGCTGCTCGAGAAAGGCGGCCTGATCGCCGGCTATTCGGCGCGGGTCGATCCGCGTGCGCTGGGGCTCGACCTGGAAGCTTTCGTCGAGATCACGCTGACCTCGCAAAGCCAGGAGGCGCTGGATGCCTTCGAGCGGGCGGTGATGCTCTACGACGAAATTCTCGAATGCATCCTGACCACCGGAACGGCGGATTACATCCTGCGGATCGTGGCCCGGGACGTTGCCGATTACGACAACATCCACCGCAACTGTCTTGCCCGTCTTCCCGGCGTTTCGGGCATGCAGACGAGCTTTGCACTGCGCGCGATCAAGCAGCGGCGCGGCTATCCCGTGCCGGGCTAGCCGGCCAGCATCCACAGCGCGACCAGTGCAAGGATCGTTCCGAACGCGGCGTTCAGCCGGCGCGCGCCGCCCGCATCGCGGAACCGTGCACCCAGCCGGCTGCCGATCACCGTCCAGACGGTAAAGGCGACGAGGTTGTTGAGCGTGAAGACCGTTGTGATCCACAGCACGTCCGCCACCGCGCCACCGCCTGGCGCCGTCAGGAACTGCGAGAACAGCAGCACGATGATGACATAGGCCTTGGGGTTCAGCAAAAGCAGCATCGCACCGTCGACAAATCCCGCCGGCGCCGCCTCGGGTCCGCCCGCGCTTGCGCCCGCGCGCAGGAATCGCCATGCGATCAGGAACACGTAGCCGGCACCGAGCCAGCGGATCGCGACGAGAAAGCCGGGCACCAGGTCGGCCGCAGCGGCAAAGCCGAAGCCGGTTGCGGCGGTCACGGCCCAGGTTGCGGCGTGATAGCCCGCCGAGGCCGGAACGGTCGCCGCCAGCCCGAACCGCGCCCCGTTCGCCGCAAAGAACATGTTCCCTGGGCCGGGACTGTAGGCCAGCGGAAACAGGAACGCGACCAGCGCAAGCGACATTTCGAACATCCGGCAATCCTCCTGCCGCCGACAAGAGCCCGGCACCGCCCTTGTGGTCGACCCGGATCCTGCGCATCCGGCACCCGGATGCCGGAAAACGAAGAAGCCGCGGAAAACCGCGGCCCCCCAGATGTCTGCTTGTGTACGCTGATCAGCCCTGGCGGGCCTTGTAGCGGCGCTGGGTCTTGTTGATGACGTACACGCGGCCCTTGCGGCGCACGATACGGCAATCCCGGTGCCGGTTTTTCAGCGAGCGGAGAGAGTTACGGACTTTCATGTCTTTCCCCTTTGCCTCTTGCTCTGGCGCTGAAGGGCGCCGTTGTTTCGCCGAAGGCCACAATGGCCCTGATCCATGGTGGGCGGTACTGGGATCGAACCAGTGACCCCTACGATGTCAACGTAGTGCTCTACCGCTGAGCTAACCGCCCGGTCTTCCGCCTTGCGCCCAGGTGCGCCCCTTTCGCCAACGAAAAGGACGCAGAGCGATTCCGCGTCAGTGGAGCGCCGTATAAAAGGATCGGCCGGGGTGTTCAAGGACTTTCGGCGCGTGAAATTCTGTCGCTATATGGCAGAAGAAGGAGCGTTCATGGACCACCTGCCCTACAGACTGGAAATGCCCGCGCAGCGCGAATCCTGCGTTGTCTTTTCCTCGCCCCACAGCGGCAGCGCCTATCCGGAGGAATTCCTGCGCACCTCGATGCTTGACGAACGCTCGATCCGCTCCTCCGAGGACGCCTTTGTCGACCGCCTCTTCGCCATCGCCCCGTCGCTTGGCGCGCCGCTGCTCGCCGCCACTGCGCCGCGGGCCTATGTCGACCTGAACCGCGGCGCGGACGAGCTTGATCCGGCGGTGGTCAGGGGGGTTCGGGCCACCGGCCACAATCCGCGCATCTCGTCGGGTCTCGGGGTGATCCCGCGCGTGGTCGCCAACGGGCGCGAGATCTATCGCGGCAAGATCGACCACAAGACGGCACAGGCCCGGCTCGACCATGTATGGTGGCCCTATCACACGGCGCTCCAGGGCCTGCTCGACGGCAGCAGGCAGGCATTTGGCAGGGCAATCCTGATCGATTGCCATTCCATGCCGCACGATGCGGTGCGCGCCCTGCCCGGCACGTCTGGGCACAAGCCGCAGGTTGTGCTGGGCGACCGTTTCGGCGCTGCCTGCGCGCCCGATCACCTCGAACGGATCGAGGCCGCCTTTGCCGGCGCCGGGCTGCGCGTCGCCCGCAACGTGCCCTTCGCCGGCGCCTATATCGCACAGCGCTATGGCCGCCCCTCGCGCGGGCAGCATGTGGTGCAGGTCGAAATCGACCGGGCGCTTTACATGGACGAGGCCGAGATTCGCCCCGGCAGGGATTTCGAGACATTCCGCGGCCTGCTCGGCGGTATCGTGGCCGAGATTGTCGCCATCGGCCGGCCGGCCGCGCTCCCGCTCGCCGCCGAGTGATCCGCCGGCCTGCGGACCTCAGCGCAGGGCGCGCCCCTTGATGATCGCATCGGCGCCGAAGCGTGCGCGAATGGCGTCGGCGGCGCGTTCGGCCCTGGCACGAACCCCTGCCTGCGGATCGAGCAGATCGCCCGAAAGATCGCCACCGGAAGCCGGACAAAGCTCGCTCAGGCCGACACCGATCAGGCGGAACGGCCCCGGATCGCGCACCTGCGCCATCAGGCCGGCCGCCGTGCGGTAGATCCGGTCGGCCATCTGGGTCGCATCGTCGAGCGATATCCGGCGGGTCAGCAGCGCATGGTTGGCCCGCTTCAGTTTCAGCGTCACGACCCGCCCGGCGATGTCCCGCGCCTTGGCGCGGTCCGAGACCTTTTCGGCCAGCCGCCAGATATGGCCGTCGAGGATGTCGGCATCGGCGGTGTCCTCGAAAAAGGTCGTCTCGTTCAAGATCGATTTCATCGGCGCATCGCGCTGCACGCGCCGCCTGTCCTCGCCCCGGGCCAGGTGCCACAGCCGGTCGCCGGACGTGCCGAACCGGGCGTGCAACTCCTTGCGATCCCAGCGCCGCAGGTCGTCGAAGGTGCGAATCCCCGCGCGCTCGAGCGATTCCTGAAAGGCCTGCCCGACCCCCCAGATCAGCCGCACCGGCCGGTCGCGCAGGAAATCCGCCGTCTCGGCCCGGCCGATCACCGAAAAACCGCGCGGCTTGTCGATATCCGAGGCGATCTTGGCAAGAAACTTGTTGTGGCTGAGCCCGATCGAGCCCGAGAGGCGCAGTTCCCTCTCCATCCGCCGGACCAGCCCGGCCAGCATCACCGCCGGCGGCGCATGATGCAGTCGCGCCGTACCGGTCAGGTCCAGAAACGCCTCGTCGAGCGACAGCGGCTCGATGACCGGCGTCAGTTCCTCCATCATCGCCCGGATATGGCGCGAGGCCGCAGCATAGGCCGATCCGCGCGGCCGGATGACCACCGCCCCGGGGCAAAGCTTCAGCGCCCGGAACATCGGCATTGCCGAATGCACGCCGTAGGTGCGGGCGATGTAGCAGGCGGTGGAAACCACCCCGCGTTTCGCCCCGCCGACGATGACGGGCTTGTCGGCAAGCTCGGGATTGTCGCGCTTCTCGACCGATGCGTAGAAGGCATCGCAGTCCATATGCGCAATCGACAGGTCGAACAGCTCGGGATGCGCGATCACCCGCGGCGACCGGCAGGCCGGGCAGCGGGCAGCACCCTCGAAGGCGGTCAGACAGTCACGGCAGAGCGCAGGCATGCCGCCATTCTAGCGCCGGGGGCGGGCGGGAAACAGATGCAACGTACCGGACGGCGGACGGCATGACGCAGCCGGCCATCTCATCAATATCTGCACAACTTCGCAGCTTCGTCTGCACATCCGCCTGCGAGATCTCGCGGCATGATGTTCTTGCCGATACGTCCCGCCCCGCTTCTTTTCGCCGCCGCCTCCGCGACGCTGGCCTGGCATCCGGTGCTCTGGCTTGCCAACAGCTGGACCGACGCGGCTTACGATTCGTCCGGCTTTGTCTTTGCCATCGCCATCGTCGCACTTGTTCTGCGCAGCCTGGCCAGCGGCCCGGCGCGACCGGGCGGGTCCGGGGCGCTGGTCTGCCTGCTGCTGAGCGCGGCCGGCCTGCGCTTTCTGTCGCAGACCCTGGCGATAAATATCGTCGGCGGGGCGGCGCTGGCCGTCGATGTCGCGGCGCTCGCGTTGCTTGCCCGGGTCGACCGGCGGCCGCTGGCCCTGTCGCCCCTGTGGCTCGCGGTGCTGTTCCTGTTCTCGCTTCCGCTAGAGGCAGTCCTGGAGCGTCTGCTGGGTTTCCCGCTGCAGATGATCTCGGCCCGGCTTTCCTGCGGCCTGCTGGGACTGATCCACGACGGCACAAGCTGCGAAGGTATCAGGATCGGAATTGCCGGGCAGGATGTTCTGGTCGACCTGCCCTGTGCCGGCGCTGCGGGGCTGATGCTGCTGATGGCATTTCTCGCCGGGCTGAACGCCGTGCAGCGGCCGGCGCCGGCAACCGCACTTCTCCGGGGCGTGATCGCGCTGGGGCTGGCGGTGGCGGGAAACAGCCTTCGCATTGCCCTGCTTGCGATGGGGTTGGTACACGGTTTCGACGTGATGGCCGAGCCGGCGCATTCGCTGATCGGTCTTGCCACGCTTGCGCTTGCCGCTGCGCCGCTCGCCTTTTTGGGCCGCCCGCATCCGGGCTCTGCCACCCGCGCCGGCTCCCCCTCGTGGCACCTGCCTGCGGCCCTTCACCTGCCGGGCGGGCTCGCATGCCTTGGCCTCGCGCTGTGGATCGTCACACAGCCGGCGCGGCCGGTGGACATCTCGCATCCGGTTGCGCCCGCGCCGCTGCCGGCCTCGCTCGGTGGCCATGCCGGGGTGCCCGTGGCCCTCAGCCGGCTCGAGGAACGCTATTTCCGTGCCTATGGCGGGGCGGCGGCCAAGGTGCAGTACGGTCCGTTCGGGATCAACCGGGTGCAGACAACCTCGCCGCTGCGCCACCTGCACAGCCCCGAGGACTGCCTGCGCGGGCTGGGCTATCGCGTCGCGTTTCTCGGCACGCGCCACGCCGGCGCGCCATCGTCGGTCTATCGCGCCACGGCGCCGGACGGACGCACATGGCAGGTCGCCGTCACCTATGTCGCGCCGGACGGGCGGATGGTGCCGAGCGTGGCCGAGGCCGTCTGGCTCTGGCTCGGCGGCCGCAGCGGTACCTGGACCAGCCTGCAACGGATCACCCCGGCCGGGCTCGACGCGCCGGCGCGGGGGGCCATGGAAGCCGCGATCTTCGCGGCGCTCGATATCCCGATTATCAACAAGGAGCCGACGTCATGATCAGTCTTTCCTTCCGAACCCTGCTGTTCGCCTGTCTGGTCGCGGGCAGCAGCGCCGCCGCGCAGACCGGTGACCGCCCGGTCGCCGGGCAGATCATCGGCGAAACCGCCGGCGCAAGGGTGGCACTGCCGCTGCTGCGGTCGGACTACCGGGTCGAGATCGACGGAGATCTGGCCGATGTGACGGTGACCCAGGTCTTCGCCAACCCCCATGTCGTGGCGATGAGCGCGGAATACCTCTTTCCCCTCAACCGGCAGGCGGCAATTCACGCCATGAAGATGACGGTAGGCGACGAGGTCATACGCGAAACGATCCGCAAGAAGTCGGAATCCGAGGAAACGTTCGAGACCGCCGAGGCCGAAGGCAAGGCGGCGGCCCTGCTGACCCAGCACCGCCCCAACATGTTCACCCAGCGCGTCGCCAACCTGATGCCGGGCGTACCGGTCACGGTCGAGCTGAGCTATGTTCAGCCCGTTCCGCGCATCGACGGCGCCTATGAACTGGTGGTGCCGCTGCTCGTCGGCCCGCGCTACCAAAGCGCCCCGGAACCGGCGGAGGACAATTTCGCCGTGCTTCACACCGACGCGGCCGGGTGGGAGATGTCGGCACTGCCGGACTATCCGCCGGTGGCCGGGCTCGACCTGCCGGACGAGATCGCGCCCGAACGTGTCGGGCTCGACCTGCGGCTCACCTCTGCGGTGCCGGTCCTGTCGCTCAGCAGCGCCACCCACGATCTGGCGATAAGCGAGGATGGCAACAGCCAGCGCGCGGCCTTCGCCGATGGCCGGGTGATCGACAACCGCGATCTTGTGGTCCGCTACATCCTTGGCGGTGACACGGTAACGGCGGGCGCGTTGACCCACCGGGACGCGCGCGGCGGTTTCCTGTCGCTGCTGATCGAACCGCCGGCCGCACCCGAGGCGGTTCCGTCCACCCCGCGCGAGGTCGTGTTCGTGCTCGACACCTCGGGCTCGATGGACGGCGAGCCCATTGCGGCCAGCAAGCGCTTCATGGCGGCGGCGCTGGACGGCCTCAGGGAAGGCGATTATTTCCGCATCCTGAGCTTCTCCGACGCCACCAGCCAGTTCGCCGGCGACGCGCTGCCCGCCACGCCGGCCAATCTGCGCCGGGGATCGCGCTATGTCCGGGCGTTGCGCGCCGGCGGCGGAACCGAGCTTGACGCGGCGCTCGCCGCCGCCTTCGCCACCCGCCCGCCCGGGGATGCGCTGCGTCTGGTGGTGTTCCTGACCGACGGCTACATCGGCGACGAGGCGAGCGTGCTCGAACGCATCCGCCGCGATATCGGGCAGGCGCGCATCTACGCCTTCGGGGTGGGAACCTCGGTCAACCGCTACCTGCTCGACGGGATGGCCGACGAGGGGCGCGGCTATGCACGCTATGTCGATCCCGGCAAAGACGCCGGAGAGATCGCCGAACAGCTTGCCGCCGACCTGCGTACACCGCTTCTGACCGATATCGCGATCGACTGGGGCGATCTGAAGGTGACCGAGGTGACCCCGGCCCGCATCCCGGACCTGTTCGCCGGCAACCAGCTTCGCGTGCTGGCCCGTTACGAGGGCGACAGCGGCGCGCTGCGCGTCAACGGGCAGGTTGCCGGCCACCGGGCATCGCTTCCGGTGACGGTTGCCCCGGCCGGCGATGACGGCGGAACGGGCGAGGCGATTGCGCTGATCTGGGCACGGGGCCGCATCGCGGATCACGAGCGCGCGCTTGCCGTGCGCGCCGGCAATGCCACTGCCCACGAGGAAGCGATCACCCGCCTCGGGCTGGATTTCGGCCTGCAAAGCCGCTTTACATCCTTCGTCGCGGTGTCCGAACAGGTGATGAATCCCACCGGTGCCGCACAGCAGGCGAGCGTCGCACTGCCGCAGGGGGTGGGCGTACCGGCAACCGCCTATCCGGGTTTCAGCGGCTCGTCCACACCCGAACCGCAGGCGTTCCTTGGCCTGATCGTGCTGGGCGCCCTGACGGCGGTACGGCTTCACCGCCGCCGGCGGGCCTGCTAAGGCTGGCGCCAGAGAGGGACCGGGCATGAACACCACCCCATTGCATGTGCTGATCGTCGACGACGATCCGGGCATTCGCCAGGTGATCGCCTTCGCGCTGGAGGATGCCGGCATGCGCACGACCGAGGTCGACAGCGGCCAGCGCGCCGTGGCCGAGTTGCGCAGGCTGGACCCCGATATGGTGATCCTCGATATCGGCATGCCCGGTATCGACGGGTTCGAGACCTGCCGCGCCATCCGGCAGATCTCGGGCGTGCCGGTCCTGTTTCTCACCGCCCGCGACGAAGAGATCAACCGCGTGCTCGGCTTCGAGCTCGGCGCGGACGATTACGTGACCAAACCCTTCAGCCCGCGCGAGCTTGTCCTGCGGGTAAGGGCGATCCTGACCCGGCTGCGCGGCGGACGTCAGGACGAGGAGATCCTGCGCCACCATGCGCTCGAAATGGTGCCCGCCCGGCATCGCTGCACGCTCGGCGGGGTGGCTGTCGATCTGACAGCCACCGAATTTCAGGTACTCGCCGCGCAGCTAAGGGCGGGCGCGCGGGTGCTGTCGCGCGACCGGCTCATCCGGCTGATCTATGGCGACAGCGCGCAACATTCGGGCCGCACCATCGACAGCCACATCCGCAACGTGCGCCACAAGGCCGCCGCGATGGGGTATCCGGATGTCATCGCCACGGTCCATGGCGTCGGTGTAAAGCTGGGCACATGCCGGAACTGAGGGTGGCAAGAAAGTGGCGCCCGCCGCTGTGGCTGCTGATCGCGGCGCTGGTCTGCCTGCTGCTGTCGCTTCCGCTTGCCGGGCTGGGGATTGCGCGGCTGGCCGACGATCAGTTCGTGCGCGAGACCGAACGCAGCCTGATTTCCCAGTCGGCAGTTCTGGCCGAGGTCTATGCCGGCGCGCTCGACCTGGCCGACCCGGCTCTTGGGGCAGCGCTTCCCGTTTCGCCGGCGGCGGGGGAACGCGATGCCGAGACCTTCCACCCAATCGAGCCGGTACTTTCCCTGACCGGCAGCGAAATCGCCGAGCCGGCACCCGAGGGCAGGGTGGCGCCACATCCGCCGGCCGCCGCCTATCTGCAGGTCGCCAGGCACCTGTCGGCACTTGCGCAACGCTCGCAGAAGACAACGCTGGCCGGCTATCGCTTCACCGACGCGAGCGGGCAGGTCATCGCATCGAGCGGTGCCGGAATCGGGACATCGCTGCGCCACCTGCCCGAAATCGAGACGGCGCTTTCCGGCCGGGTGGCAAGCAGCCTGCGCTATCGCGAGCCGCTGGAGGAACGGCATACGCTCGATTCGATCAGCCGCGACACCACCTTCCGCGTCACCGTCGCCCATCCGGTGTTCCTGAACGGGAGGATCGCCGGCGTGGTCGTGGTTTCGCGCACCCCTGACGGGCTGCGAAAGTTCCTCTATCGCGAGCGGCACTATCTGGGACGGATCTTCGCGCTGACCGCCGGGGCGGCGCTGCTGATCGGCTTTGTCTTCTGGCGCGCCATCTCGTCGCCGATCCGTGCACTCAGGACACAGAGCCAGGAGGTCGCCAGCGGCCGGCGGCCGGCGCCCGAACCGCTGGCCCACTACGGCGTGCGCGAGTTGGCCGAGCTTGGGCAGAGCGTCCTGTCGATGGCCGGAACGCTGTCGGAACGCTCCGAGGCGATCGGCACCTATACCCAGCACGTCACTCACGAACTGAAATCGCCGGTCACGACCATCGTCGGCGCCGCCGAACTGCTCGAAACGGCGGGCGACAGGCTCGATCCGGCACGCCGCGCCCGCCTGCTGGCCCAGATCGGCGCCGAGGGGCACCGGATGGACCGGCTGCTGTCACGGCTGCGCGAACTGGCGCGGGTGCGCACCTTCTCGGGCGAGGAAACCACCGATCTTGCCGGGGCGGTCTCGCTGCTCGCTCCGCGGTTTCCCGCGCTCGATATCCGTGTCGCGGCGCCCGGAGGCTGGCAGGCCGGCCTTTCGGCGGACGAGTTGGAAATCGTGCTGACACAGCTTCTGCAGAATGCGGCGGAACATGGCGCCGGCCGGGTAGATCTGGCCGCCGACGCCGGTGCGCGGATCCTGTCGGTCGGCGACGACGGCGCGGGGATTCCGCCCGGGCAGCGCAATCGGGTGTTCGACCCGTTCTACACGACCCGCCGGGCCGAGGGCGGCACCGGGATGGGCCTCGCCATCGTCGCCGCCATCATCGAACGGCGGCGCGGGCACGTCCGGGTGGGCGACGTGGCGTCCGGCACCGAGATCCGCCTGTTCCTGCCGGGATCGCACCCCGCACCTGCGGAATCGTCGTAAGACCCCGCAGCCGGGATCAGACCAGCGCCTCGACCTTCGCATCCGGGAACTGCGCCACAATCGCCCCGGCGCGATCCGCTTCGACCAGACAGCAGGCGGTCGACAGGCCATCGGCCAGCGCCGCATCCGGCGCACTGACCGAAACCAGTGTCCGGTCACCGGCCGGGTCCCCGCTGCGCGGGTCTATGATATGGCCGATCCGCCCCTGCGGGTCGAGAACCGTCCCGAGCGGCGACGACGTGGCGAGCGCCCGGTCGGTCAGCGTGATCCGGTGCAGGATCGTGCCGTCGTTGCCGGCGATCCCCGCCACCCACGGCTCACCGCCCGTCTTGTGACCGGTCGCCAGAACCTCGCCCATATCGACGACCGTATTTCCGAACCCCCGCCGCGCCAGCAGGCGCGCGATGCGGTCGGTGATGTAACCCTGGGCGATGCCGTTGAGCGTCAGCGCCATGCCCGGCCGGTCGAAACCGATAGCGCCGGCATCGAAGCGCAGATGCTGCCAGCCGGTGCGTTCGAGCGCCGCCTCACGCTCGGCCGGAGTGACCTGACGCCCTTTGGTCGCCGCTTCCGCGTGGGCGTGCCAGAGAACCTGCACCGTCGGATCGAAGGCGCCGGCGCTTTCGCGATGGAGCGTGTCGCACAGGCTCAGCACTTCCAGCAGTTCCGCCGGCGGTGCCGTCAGTTGCCCGTCGCGGTTGAGCGCCGCCAGCGACGAACCCGGGCGGAACAGGCTGAAGATGCCCTCCAGATGCGAAAGCTCCGCCTCGACCGCCGAAAAGACCGGCTGCGCGGCGGCGGGCGAAACGCCCTCCAGCCGGATCGATGCCGGCGCCCCCAGCGCCATACCCTGCCATGTCGCGCCCCCGCCGGAGGCCAGCGCGGGTGTGGCGCATATCGCGGCGGAGATGCACAGGAAGCGGCGGCGGGAAAGCGGCAGGGTCATGAAGGTTGCTCCAGCACAATTTCGAGATCGACGGGGCCGATGGCGGCATCGGCGGGGATGGTGTCCAGCTGCAGAATCTCTCCACCATAGCGCACGGCAAAGGTCTCTGCATCCTGTTGTCGGGCGAACGGCACGATTTCCGGCGCCCCCATGCCGCCGGCAACCCCCGCACCGACGACGAAATACGCCTGATGGGCATCGATCCAGTTGGCGGTGCCCGGCCGGGCCCAGCTCGGCGCCGCCCCCATGTCGCTGACATAGACAGCGATCACCGGCGCATCGCGCTCCGGACTCTTGAGAAAGGCCACCAGATCGCGAACCTGGGCGAAAAAGAGCGGCGCCGGGAAGCCGTCGAGGTGAATCTGGCCCTTGGGGCCGCCGTGATCGGCAACATTCATCTGGCAGAAATAGCTCAGCGCGTCCTCAGTCATTTCGACCGGGGCCGGGGCCTCGGCTGCCTCTTCGCGGCAGGCAGACAGCAGGACGGCAAGCAGAAACGGAAGATACGCTCTCATGGCTCCAGCCTCCGGAAAGCGGCCAGCGCCAGCGCAAAGCCGATGAACAGCCAGGCCAGAACCGAAAGCGGCGCCGCCCAGGGCGGCAGGCTGGCAGCCACCCCGGTCATGCCGGTGGCCAGCGCCACGCCCTCGGTCGAGGCGATATTCCACAGCCGGAAGGCATCGGCCGGATTGGCGACCATCACCCAGGGAAAGAAGCTGGTGGTAAAGGTGCCGCCGCTGTCGATCACCACCGCGCCGAGCAGGCCCAGATCGTAAAGCACGACGAAAACGAGCCAGAGCGCCGCCGCGCCGCCGGCCGCCGCCGTCGGGCTGCCGGAAGCGGCCGAGATCATGTAGCCGAAGGCGAGGAAGACCGCCCCAAGCAGGATCGAGGTGCCGATCAGCCGCAGCAGTGCCAGCACGCTCTCCGGCCCCGCGCCGCCGGTCGCCGCCGCCGCCGCGCCGGCCAGCCCGAAGCCCACGACAAGCGCGATGGCGAGCGCCGCGAGATGGGCGAGGTACTTGCCCAGCAGGATCTCGCCCCGCCCGGCCGGGTAGGACAGCAGCAGCGCCAGGCTGCCGCGTTCGACATCGCCGGCGATGGCGTCGAAGCTCATCATCAGCGCCAGCAGCGGCGCCAGATAGACCGACAGCGTCGTCATCGAGGCCACCGAGACGGTCAGCCGGTCCACCCCGAGCGAGCCGGTGGGTGCGGAGCCCGCGAAGCTCAACGCCAGCGCGAAAAGCACCATGATCAGCGTGGCCATGAACAGCCAGCGGTTGCGGCGGGCAATGGTCATTTCCATCCGCGAGATGGCGAGAATACGGGTGCTCATGCCGTCCCCTCCTGCGAATAATGGCGATAGAGATCCTCAAGGCGCGGCGGCGTCATCTCGATATCCTCGATCTGCTCGCCCATCGCGGCGAGACGGCGCAGCGCCTCCATCTTGGCATCCGGGGCGCAGTCGATCTCCACCGAAGCGCCATTGATCCGCACCCCTCCGGTCTCGCTGGCCAGCCTTTCGGCCTGCCCCTCGCGCGCCACGATACGCAGCCGCGTCGGCAGGCCGGCCTTGCGCGACAGGTTGCGCAGCGTGTCATCGGCAACCAGCCGGCCCTGCCGCAGGATGGCGATCCGGTCGGTGCGGGCCTCGACCTCGGTCAGGGCGTGGGAGGCGATGAGCACGGCAGTGCCCTGCGCGGCCATCTCGTCGATAATGGCGTAAAGCTCCTGACGCGAGGCCGGATCGAGCCCGCTTGTCGGCTCGTCGAGCAGCGCCAGCGTCGGCCGGCCCAGCAACACCTGCGCCAGCCCCAGCCGCTGGCGCATACCCTTGGAATATGTGCCGACGCGCCGGTCCGCGGCACGGGCCAGTCCGACGCGCTCCAGCAGGGCGGGAACCGGCGCGGTCCCGGTCCCGGCGAGCCGGGCGAAAAAGGCGAGCTGTTCGCGGCCCGTCAGCTTGGGGTGGAAGCTCACCGCCTCTGGCAGGAAGGCCGTCGCCCGGCGCGCGGCGGCGCTGCCCGGGGCGGCGCCCGCGATGCGGATGCTGCCGGAGGAGGCCGGCGTCAGCCCGAGCGCGATCTTCATCAGCGTGCTCTTGCCCGCACCATTATGGCCCAGAAGCGCCACCCGCTGCCCGGCGGCGACCGCAAGCGTCACATCGCTCAGCACCGGCACGCGGGCGCGCAGCTTGCCCAGGCGCTCGACGATCAGGATGTCAGTCGTCATCTGGTATCTCCCGGCCGTTCAGCCCGATTTCGGGCGGCTGCATCAGCGGATGGCTGTCGATGACACCGCCCGGCAGCAGCGCCGGAAAGGCCGATTGCGACCATCGCACAAGCTGCACCGCCGGCGAGCCAAGCAGCAGCTTGGCGGCAGGCTGGGTCCACAGCACATGGTCCATGCTGTCGTTGGGCCGGTAGGGCGCATCGGCAAGCCCGTCGCCGTTGAGGTCGTAGCCCACGAAATCGCTCCAGTAGTTGCCGCGCCCGTCCTCGGACCATTCCACCCAGCGCGAGGAGACGAATTTCACCTGCGTCCGGTTGCCGATGAAGGCATTGCCGGCAATCCGGTTGCCCTCCGACCCGGCGGTGAAATGCAGCCCGATGCCACAGCGCTCGAAGTGGTTGTCATGGAAGTGGTTCTTGTTGGCATTATAAAGGAAAGTGCATTTTTCCTGCGTCTCGCGGACGTAATTGCCGCTGACCTCGCCATGATTGGCGTAATTCATCATCACGCCGTGCTCGCGGTCGCGGATCGAGATATTGTCCAGCACCCGCACCCGGTTGGAGAACATCACCGCATAGCCCAGATCATTGCCGATCGAGATATTGCCCGAGACCTCGGAATCGTTGGCATACATGTAGTGGACGGCAAAGCGCAGGTCGCGGAACCGGTTGCCGCGGAAGATGTTGCGCTTGGAGGTGTTGACGAAGATGCCGTCGCGTCCGAAGCGGATGTCGTTGTTCTCCACCACGCTGCCCGGCGCGTTCCAGACATAGACGCCATTGCCACGATCGTTCATCCGCCGGTCCTGCCGGCCCTCGATGGTGTTGCCGGCAACCACCGCGTCCGTCGCACCGTGGATGTCGATACCGTAGAGGTTGCCGGTCAGAATATTGTCCCGGATCTCGGCCCGCATTGCGCCACCGGTCAGCTTGATACCGGCATCGATGGTCTCGTGCGAGGAGCCCGACCCCACCACGGCAAGCCCCGTCACCGAGACATCCGGCCCGGTGACGGTGATCACGCTTCCCTGCCCGCCACCGTCGATGGTGGCGCCTTCGCCCGTCAGGTGAACCGGACGGTCGAGCAGCAGGGTCTCGCGATAGGTGCCCGGGCCCAGGCGCACGACATCCCCGTCGGCCGCCAGCGCCAGGGCTTCGGCAATCGCCCCGGGCCGCACCGCAACCACCCACTCCGCCGCCGAAAGCGGCGATGCGAGGCAGGCAAGGAAGCAGAGCGCCCGGGGCAACCGCATGGATCAGGCCTGACGCGGTTCGACGAACATGCGGCCGCGCATCTCCATGTGGAGCGCGTGGCAGAACCACTGGCAATAGTACCAGTGCACGCCCGGCCGGTCGGCGGTAAAGGTGACCGAGGCGGTGGCCTGCGGCGCAAGCTCCATCGCGACACCGTAGTTCGAGATGGTGAAGCCGTGGGTCAGATCGTCGATATCGTCCATGTTGGTGATATAGACGGTCACCTCGTCGCCCTGCCTGACGGTGAATTTCTCCATCGAGAATTCGGGCGCCACCGAGGACATGTAGACCCGCACCTTGTTGCCGTCGCGGATCACCTCGTCATGACCCCAGTCGAGATCGACGCCATCGGCCTCGGCCTGCCGGCGCGCATCTTCCCACATCGGATCGTTGCGATCCCACGAGTTGCGGGGATTCACGATGTCGCGGCGGACGATGATGCAGTCGTGCGGCTCGGCGAATGTCGGGCCGTCGTGCACCAGATTCATCGAGCCACCCGAAATGTCGATCAGCTGATCGTTCTCGGGCTTGAGCGGGCCGACATTGATGAACCGGTCCTTTGAGAACTTGTTCAGCGAAATCAGCCATTTGCCATCTGCTTCCTTGGTTTCGCCCATGGACGAATGGTTATGGCCCGGCTGATAGTGCACGTCGATCTTCTGGACGATCGGGTCCACTTCCGCGCCGCCATATTGCTCGATCGCCCTCTCGATGTTCCACATCACCATCTGGCTGTCGAGGAAAAGCGTGGTATAGGCGTTGCCCTTGCCGTCGAAGGCGGTGTGAAGCGGCCCGAGGCCGAGCTGGGGTTCGGCGACGATGCAGGAGCGCGGCTCGGCGCCTTCATAGAACACCGCGTCGAGTTTCTCGACATCCATCACCGAAACGGTGGGCGAGAGCTTGCCGTTGATACAGACATGTTTCATGTCCGGCGCGGTGTTGATGCCATGCGGCGAGTTGGGGATCGGGATGTAGCGGGTATAGTTCTTGCCCGAATCCTTGCGCCCGTCGAACACCTTGACGCCGTTCAGCTCCTGGAAATCGCCCGCCTCGATGCCGGCCTCGATCTCCTTGATGTTGAAGACCACGACATGATCCATCTCGGTTGCCGTCATCTCGGCCAGGTTCATGCCCATTTCCGAGTTGTAGCAGGTCGAGAAGGCGTATTTGCCCTGATAGTCGCAATCAGTGTTGTCGAGGTTGCCCGAAACCATTACCTGCCACGCCACCTCCATTGTATCGCCGTCGACGGCGGTGAAGATGTTCACATATTGCGAGGGATCGTCGAGCACCGTGCCGTCGTTGACCAGCGGCGCCTCGTGCTCGCCATTGGCAAAGATATAGCCGGTGCGCGGGAATTTCTGCGGCCGCAGGCCGTGGATGTCATGCGCGTTGGGGATCTCGGTGATCTTGTCGCATTTCATCACGTCGCAGCGGATGCGGGCCACGCGGGTATTGGCCTTGTCCTGCATGAACAGATAGCGCCCGTCATAGGTGCCGTCGGTGAAGGACATGTGCGGATGGTGTAGGTCCCCGTTGTCATAGGTCACGCGGCCCTTCTTGGCGAGGAAGGCCCTGGTATCCTCGGTCAGACCCTCGGTCAGCACCTTGAGGCTCTCGTTGGTCTGGCCCCAGCCGGTGGCGGAGCAGCGGTTGAACACAGGCACGCGCATCAGCTCGCGCATCGACGGTACGCCGATGATGCGCAACTCGCCGCTCTGGCCCGAGGACCAGAAGCCGTAGTAATCGTCCAGTTCACCGGGCGCGAGGTTGACATGCGCCTCCTGCGCGCGGGCGGGTTTGCCGGCCATCAGCGCGCCGCCGACCCCGGTCGAGGCGATCACCGCGCCCGTGGCAGTTGCGCCGAGCATTCCGCGGCGCGTCATCGCGAGTTTCTTGAATTCCTCAGACATGGGCGGTTCCCTCCTTAAGGTTATCCTTTGGTTTTCTTGCGTTGGGGTGGCTTGCGGGCGGCCGGGCAAGCGGCGTTCCGGTTCGCTCCCGGCGCTTCATCCTGCGGATGACCACCGGGCATTTCGCTGTCGACTGATAGAGCACCTGGCAATGCAGGCAGTTCACGCATTCGTTGGGATTGATCTCGCCGGTCGGGTGGATCGCCTGGACCGGGCATTCGTTGGCACAGGTCTGGCATGGGCTGCCACAATCGGGATAGCGGCGCAGCCAGTCGAACATGCGCATCCGTGCCGGAATCGCCAGCGCTCCGCCGAGCGGGCACAGGTAACGGCAATAGAAGCGCTCGACGAACAGCCCGGCCAGCAGGAGGATCAGCGCATAGACGACGAAGGGCCAGTCGCGGACGAATTTCAGGATGATCGCGGTCTTGAACGGCTCGACCTCGGCCAGATGCTCGGCCTGCGGGATGGAGACCAGCGAGATGCCGAAAAGCCCCAGGAAGAGCATGTACTTGATCGGCCAGAGCCGTTCGTGCAGGCCCCAGGGCAGTTCCCATTGCGGCACTTTCAGCGCGCGGGCGATCTGGTTGGTCAGTTCCTGAAGCGCACCGAACGGACACAGCCAGCCGCAATAGGCGCCGCGCCCCCAGAATATCAGCGAGGCAGCGACGGCGAACCACTGGATGAAGACCAGCGGATCCATCAGGAAGGCATCCCAGGTGAAGCCCTCGCGCAACTGGCCGGCCAATGCCATCAGGTTGACCACCGAAAGCTGCGCATTGGCATACCAGCCGATGAAGACCAGCGTCATGGTCAGATATCCGATACGGAACCAGTAGAAGACACGTTCGTTCGCCGTGGCCTGGAACTGGAAGAAGAAGGTCGTGGTCAACACCAGAAGCATGCCGCCGAGAACGGCGATCTCGGTCGTCCGGTCGCGCCAGATGCGCTGCCAGAGCGCCGTCTTGGCCGCCGCCTCGTCGTCGTCGGTGGCAACGGCCTGCGGGGCGGGGGCCAGCGGCAACAGGTAACGTTCGGGCAGTTGATAATCCAGATCGAAGGTCAGGAAGGTCTTTTCCACCGCGCCGATGGCACGCTGCACCAGCAATTGCAGGCGAAAGGGCTCGGCCGGATCGAAATCGGCCTCGGCCGGAATCCTGAAGATATCGACTTCGGTGAAGGATGGCGCGTCCGGCGTCGCCAGACTGCCCAGACGCCGGTGCTGCTTGTCGGTGAAACGAACCGACTGGTCGCCCTCGATCAACTGGATCCGGTCGAAAATCCCGCCACGCACGTAGCCCGAGCCCTTGAACGAATAGCGGCCGCGGCCAAGCACGAGGATCGCATGCTCCCCCTCGCCCAGCCAGGCGGTGAGGTTGGCGTATTCGGCCTCGCCCAGCAGGCTGCGGCCGATCGACGGAACGCTGACCAGCGCCATGTACATGTCGATGAAGGTCTCGTCCGGCGAACCGGGTTCGGGCCGGGCGATGGCGCGCGCGTCGCCGGTCGCCTCGAAGGCGGCATTCACCTGACCGATGTCGAGCGACAGGCGGCGGACCGAGCCGTCGCCGGCAAGCGTCTGCCAGCTTGCGATTTCGTCCATCGACGGGTCGAGTTCGCGGCGCGGCCCGGTTTCGACCGGCGCAAGGCCGCCCAGACCCAGCGCGCGCGCAACCTTGAGCCCGGCGCGGACAAGCGAATCGTCGATCACCATGATGGTGACGGTCGCGCCCGAGATGATATCGAGATCGTGCGCCGAGCCGCCCGCCGCCGCCTCCGCCTTCAGGTCGAGCCCGGCGTAGGAGGCCGTCAGCGCCTTGACCCTGGTATCGGGGATGCCGATCAGCACGATGGGTTCGGAATGCTTGACCAGCTTGACCCCGGTCAGCACCGCATCGTCGTCGATCGCGGCAACGACATGGATCGGCTTGCCGGAATATCCGGTCGTGCCGACAAAATCCGATGTCAGAAAGGCCCAGGCAACCCGTTCGCCTGACCTGAGGACAGATGCGGCGGGAATGTCGTCGCGCAGCGGGCCAAAGGCGTCGGCGTCAGGATAAAGCTCGGACGGCGCCACGTCGGGCAGGAAGCTGGCGAGCGTGTCGGCGGTCGCACCGCCCGTCCCCGCCAGCAGAAGCGTCAGGGAAACCCCGATCGCCGCAAACCAGAGATTGAGTGTTCGCCTCAGATCCATGACACCCTCTTGGCTGGAAATGCCGGCGTCAGGATCGCGGTCTTGGTCGTTTCGATCGCTTTGCTGCCGCCCGGTGGGCCGCGCGTTTCCGGCCAGAGACCGCGCTGACTGACGACGTGCTGCGTCAGGCCAAAGTCGACCGGTACGGCAGCCACCGTTTCCGGCCGGTCCGCACCCTGGGAAACCGGCAGATCGAATGCGCCGAGACTGATGCAGAACGCGCAATCGGCGCAACCGCCCTGCGCCGGCCCGACGGGCACATCGACGTTTCCGGCCGCGTCCATCCGCACCACGACCACGCCGACACCGCTGCAGATTTCAACCAGCGTGCCCGAGGCACGACCCTGGCAACAGATACCGGATTGCATCAGGACCAGCGCGGCACACAGAACCACGCCGAGAAACGGCAGGCCACGCGGCCTCGACGTCTGGCGATTGGGTCCGTGCGGGCGCACTACAACAAGTCTCCGGTTCGATTCGGGCAGAGGGTATCGAACCGGTGCGGCGGGTTTCTTGACTTTGGTCAGGTGGTGACGTGCCGTCAGATGTCGTTTTTTGTCGCTCCTGTCGCCCGGGCAGACAATGGCCGGAGAACCGGCGCCGGTCAGCCGCAGCGGCCCGTTCGGCGCCGAATGGCGGCGTGCGAATCGCGACGGCGATGAAGACACGTCGAAAGACCGGAGGACAAGGGCCTGCATCCACGGCCGGAATGCCGGCGAGGCGCCCATCGAACGCCACAGGCACCGATACGAATGTCGCAACATGTCCGGCATCCCGTTCCGATCAGTTTATATCCGGCTCGACAACAACTCCACAAAAACCATATTATTGTTTACATATCCGAGACGTTTGCATGACGAAACGGAACGGTCAAGCCCGACCGACCGACCCGGTACACTGGAACGGCCGGATTGCGGCCGAATAATACTATAGCGCGGCGCTGCCTGTTGGACGTTCCGCGCAGATTCCGTGGACACGGATGAGCGTGGCGCGCTTAACTGGACGGATGGAAGTTCGCGATCAGCAGTTCGCGCGCCGGCTGGCTGCG
>NZ_JBKEAE010000183.1:0-75443 GCF_047971885.1 Tropicimonas sp.
CGTCGAGCCGTCCAAATGGACGCCCATTTTGCCGTCCAATTCCAAGCCTGAAACCTCCGCTACCCAGCAGGTCGCAGATGGCACCGATCAGATCGGGACCGGCAGCAGCGGAACAACGTCGCGCTTACGATGATGCCAACGTCATGCGGATTGATCGTCTGTAAGATGTCAGCAATACGGGTAGAATGCGCATTCACCGCAGATGCTCAATTTGTGCTGTGTCAGAAGGACTTTGGAAGGTCGAGCGGAATCGATTAGTGTGCGGCACAAACGTCGGCGGACATCCAGGTTGCCTCAATTTCGACGATACCGGCGGCACTTGCTTTCGCCTTTATCTCGCGTGGTCGTGCTCGCATGCCGCACAGGGAGTCGATTGCTGCTTGCATGCCCTCGATGATCTCATCGCGAATGTCCTTTGCTGAGGGCATTCTGCTCGATCCAGGCCACCACGCGGCTTGAACAATTCCCGAGCTTGCCGCTGATTTGAATTCCAACGGCTGCATATTGTCTGCCGCTTCCGGGACAACTAGGAAATCTGAGACACCAGCAGCGATACTCCGGGTGTAGAGCGAATATCTGCTATCCGGAGATAGTGCCTCATATCCGCCTGCCGCAACACCCTCATTCCAGCCGGCCGTTTCAAGGAAATCTGACACTTCGTGCGCAGATGCATCGATTTTAACCTGCTGCCATTTATCCACGGATGGTGCCGCGATAATCGTGGAAAATTCACCGAGTTGGCTTAGATCAGGTATTTTCACCCCGGAAATCGGTGCCGGCTGAATGACCTCCTGCGCGATCACCTGACTTGGCTGGGTCGCTAATCCGAAGCCAAGAAAGCAGACGAAAGCGGCGCGACTCGCGAGCTTGCCTTTTCTTGCAGCCATTGTCTCCAATCCAACTCTTTGACCTCCTTGATGATATCACACTTGCGAGAGCGACGCACAAAATTTGTCCACAGGATCAGGCAAACTAGCCAAGTGCCTGATCCGGCCTTGAGTTCTGGTCCGCCGCGTTGGTTGCGGCGATCCGGGCGGAGTAATCCGCGCTCGCGGGGCGGTGCCCTGACGAGGGTATCCGCCATGTTGCCGGCGCCGGCGGGGTCGGCGGGGTCGCGCGATCAGCATGCCCGTTTCTCCAGTTCTTCCCGCATGGCCCTGACCGCCGCCTCGGGGGCGGTGAGCACCGGCACCCCGACCCTGCCGTGCACCAGAGCGGCGGCGCGCGAGGTGGAGAAATGTGCCAGCATGATGGCATCCATCGCGTCGAGTTCTGCCGCACGCCGGGCTACCAGCCGGTTGTGCGTCTCGCCATCGCCCTCCCTGAGCCTGTCGAGGGCATCGGCGACGAGAAGCGTGGTCAGTTCTGCCTCCGCGCCGGCCTCACCGGCGAAATCGTGGAATTCGCGCTCCATCGCGGCCACCGAGGGGCCGAAGGTCGCCAGCATCCCGATCCGCCGGCCCTGCCGCAGCGCCTGCCGGAACATCGCCTCGTTGGGTTTTACCACCGGGACGGGCAGGTCCGCCGCCATGCGGTCGAGGGCCGGGCCGAAGGCGGAACAGGTCGCGAGAATGCCATCGGCCCCCTGACCGACGGCATAGCGCCCCAGGTCCATCAGTCGGGCGGTCAGCCGCTCCGAAAGCGCGCCGGTCTCCTGCGCCCGATCGTGCGAAAGCCCGTCGTCGAGCAGGTTCACCGCCAGCGCTTCGGGCCACAGCCGCGTCATCGCCGAAAGGACCGGCTCCATCGCAACCGGCGTCGCGTGCAGAAGCACTATTCGTGGAGATGTCATGGATTGTCCTCCCTGAATACGGGCCGGCCGCGAGGGCGTTCGCCGGCGCGGGAACCCGAAAAGGCAAGCCGACCCCGCGCCGGGGTCGCGGATTCTCAGTCGGTCCGCACAATCTCGACCCAGGCGGGTCCGGCACCGGTTTCCTGCCGGTCTCTCAGGGTGAGCGTGCCGCTTTCGGGATCGATGCGGTAGGCGGCGATATGGCCGGACTTCTCGCCTGCCGCGATCAGGAAAGCGCCGTCCGGCGAGATGGCGAAATCGCGCGGCTGCTGCTCGGTGTCGGTCGCGCCAAGATAGCTGAGCGCGCCGCTTTCGGGGTCGCGGGCAAAACCGATCAGGCGGCTTTCCGTCCGTTCGGAGATGTAGAGCCAGCGCCCGTCCGGCGTGATCCCGATATCGGCAGCCCAGATCGCTTCCGGGTCGGGCTTTGCCGGGCCGGCGCTGGAAACGGGCGGGCGCTTCTTGCCGGGGTGGAGGCGGGTGCCGGGCATGCCATCAAAATCGCCCAGGGCGGTGAGTTGGCCGGTTGCGCCGTCCAGCGCGAAGGCCGAGACAACGCCGAGAAACTGGCTGACCACATAGAGGTGCCGGTTGTCCGGCGAGACGATGAAATGGCGCGGCCCGCTTTCCTCGGGCAGCGGGACGGTTTGAGCCGCATTATAAGCGAGGGTGGCGGTTGCCGGGTCAAAGGTGAACTGCTCGACGACATTTTCGCCCAGACTGGGTGCGAAGAGGTAGCGGTTGGTTGCATCCGTGCGCACCGCATGGACATAATCGCGGGTCTGAACGCTCTGAACCGGCGTATCCGAAACCCGTCCGGCCTCGTCCAGCGCGTTGACGGTGATCAGATCGGAGCTGTTTGAGGCCGCGAACAGGTAGCGCCCACTCTGGTCCAGCGAGAGATAGAGCATGTTGGCGGCAAGCGGTGCGGTTCCCAGAGGCGTCAGCGCGCCACTTTCTGCGTCGATCCTCCAGGCATGGACCGCGAAGGGTTCGGAGCGCACCGCGGCATAAAGGGCTGAGCCATCGGTGGCTGATGTCATTGGCATGACCAGCGGCGCTGCCTCGCTCAGCCCGAGCGGCGCAAGCCGGCCGTCATCGGAGAGCGCGAAGCCGGCCACATTCCCATCCTTGGCATTCGAGACATAGACGAATGTGCCGGCCACGGTTGGTGCCGCACCAGCCAGCAAGGCCATAGCGGCAAGGCTCCCGGCAAGGGATCTGCGATATCTCATGATCTACTCTCCTCCTGTTGAATATCGGTGGCGGACGGCGCCTGAGAACTCAGGAAGACCCGATCCTGTTCGCGCCTGAGTGCCCAGAGTACCGATCCCTCGGGCTCCTCGACCATGTCGTAGGTGATCGCGGTCCCCGCCGGGATGTCGACGGCGGCGCGATTGCCGCGCAGCAGATGCGCGCAGGCGAGATTGCCGGGCGCAACCGGCCGGGCGGGAACGATGCGCGCGCTCATCGAAGGGTCGTGGTCATTGCCGAAAACCTCGCCCCTGCCGATATCGCGGGCGGCGACCTTCACCAGATCATAGCGCGGACGGTAGTTCTCCGCGCCGGTATCGATGCCGAGCAGGCCCGCCATCAGGATCGAGGTCGATGTCTCGACGCCACAGAGGTGATAGGGGCGATAGATCACCGCTGCGCTGTCATCGTAATTGGCGATCTGGCCCTTGGTTGTCAGCACATGGTTGGAATAGGCATTGTCGCAGCGGACAACGAGGAACACGCCGCCGCCCAGCCCCGATTCATCGGGCGCCCGCAGGCAGGTGGCCAGGTCGATCACATCAGAGGCCGCGAACAGGCCGCCATCATCCGCCCCGCAATAGGCGACGGGAATCTCGGTGATCCGCAGCGGGGCATGATAAAGCGCGTCGCGCGCCGGTTTCATGCCGGTGTAATTGGCTGCGATGGTCATCTCGCAGAGGTCATAGCTTCCGGGCTGGGGCAGGCCGGCGAGGATCCGTGCCCGTTCGGCGACATATTCCGCTGTCCTCCCCTGCGGGATCATCTCCAGATAGCGAGCGTCCTGGGGCGCAACGGTGATCGTTTCGACAGAAGGGGGATGTATCTTCTTGTCGGTCTGGATTGTCACTGTGCCGGCAGCACGGTCATAGATGAATTCGCCATCGGTCGCCTTGCCGCCGCTCAGCACCGTCAGGCCGACCGATTTCGCCCATTCATAGAGCTGGATCAGCAGGCCATGCTGATCGCCATCCACGGGGGTATAGACGACACCGGCCTGCTCTGCCTTGCGCTTGAGGATCGGGCCAACGGCGACATCGCAATCCTTGGTGATCATCGCCACATGCTTGCCATTGGCAATTGCGGCAAGCGCGTAGCGGGCGCTCATCTCGGGCATGCCGGTGCTTTCGCAAACCACATCGACAGCGTCGATCTCGGTCAGTATTTCAGAGCGGTCGGTGTAGATCCGGGCCCCCGCGCGGATCTTCTGCCGGGCATCTCCGACCGTTTCGGCATAGGTCACATGGCTCATGTCGAAGCCGCCTTTTTCATAGGCTGCACGGGCGGCATCAACCGATATGTCGGCAACCGCAACCACAGCGAGCCTTGGTGTTGCCGGGTCCTGGGTAACGATCGCACTTCCGTAGTTTCCGGCGCCAATCACGGCCACCCTGACTTCGGACCGTGTTGCAAAGCGGCTGTAGAGATGATGGTAAACCATGAACGAACTCCTGCAGAGGCTCGGAAAGCCGGCCTTGATTGACTTGTCGGATCGCGGAAATGGACGCGACGCTCAGGTCGATGGTTGCTGGTCGCGGGCGCTGCCGGGTCTTTTCCAGAACGTCGAGATGAACGGATAGAACAGGGTGATGACCGCCATGAAGAAGATCACGTTGGCGATCGGGCTCTGGAAGAACACCATCGGATCGCCGTCCGAGCCGACCAGCGTGCGCCGGATGCCGCGTTCGAGGATCGGCCCGAGGATCATGCCGAGGATGAGCGGCACCGGCGGGTATTTCAGCTTGACCATGACATAGCCGATGAAACCGCAGACCGCCGCGACTACCACGTCGAACATCGAGTTGTTGATCGAGTAGATGGCGAAGCAGACAATGCCAATGACCGAGGGGAACAGGTAGCTCGGCTTGACGAAGGCGCAGCTTGCCAGAAGCGGGATCAGCACGATGGTGATCAGCACCAGGGAAATGTTGCCGATGTAGAAGCTGCCGAAGATGGTCCAGACGAAATCGGGCTCGGTCTGAAACAGCATCGGGCTGGGCTGGAGACCGATCATCAACAGGCCGCCCAGCAGAACGGCGGTTGTGCCAGATCCCGGAATACCCAAGGCAAACATCGGGATCATCGACCCGTAGGAGGCCGCATTGTTGGCCGATTCCGGCGCCGCTACTCCCTGAATCGCGCCCTGGCCGAACATCTCGGGCGTTTTGGACAGGCGTTTTGCCAGCGCATAGGCAATCATGGTTGCGGCGGTTGCGCCCGCGCCCGGAAGGACACCGACGACAAACCCGACAACCGAGCCGATCAGCAGTTCACGCCAGCAACTCAGTGTCTTGCGAAGATCGGGGAAAAGCTCGCGGAAACGGAAGCGCGGGCCGGAAGCCTTCCCGGCGGTGCCGATGGGGGTCGAGTACATCTCGGCGAGGCCAAAGAGGCCGACGGCCAGAATGGAAAACTCTATCCCATCCATCAGGTGCACCTCGCCGAAATCGAAGCGGGGGATGCCGATGATCGGATCAAGCCCGATCACACCAACCCAAAGCCCGACAAACAGCGCCAGCAAACCCTTGACCGGGTCCTTTCCGCCGAGCACGCTGACCAGCGACAGGGCGAAGACCATCATCGCCGTCATCTCGATCGGGCCGAAGGCGATCGCCGCCCGGGCAATCGTCGTTGCGAACAGGGTCAGGAATATCAGCCCGATCAGACCGCCGGCAAAAGACGCTGCAATGCTGATGCCCAGGGCGGTTCCCGCCTGTCCTTTCTTGGTCAGGGCATGGCCGTCGATCACCGTCATGGTGGCAGCGGAATCGCCCGGTATCCCCAGCAGGATCGCCGTCACCCCGCCGCCATATTGCGACCCGTAATAAACCCCGCCAAGTGCTGCGATCGCCGCCGTGCCGTCGAAGCCGACGACGATGGGCAGAAGGATCGCGACCCCCGCCGTTGGGCCGAGGCCGGGCAAGGCGCCGATGAACAGGCCGAGTATGGCGCCGATGAAGATTGCCGCCAGAATGGCCGGAGATGCGGCATGCGCCACACCGTCCGCAAGAAGTGCAAGTGTTTCCGACATCGCGATTCTCCAATCCCCTTTCAGGGCAACGGAACGGACAGGATCCTGACGAAGATGACATAGAGGACACCAGACATCAGCAGGGCGAGCAGCGCCGAGCGGCTCAGTTGCCTGCCGGTTCGGGCGCCGAAGGCCGCGGCGACGAAGATCATCAGCAGAAATCCGGAAACCAGCATCCCGATATGTGCCGAGAGCCAGGTAAACAGGCAGATCGCGGCGCTGCATGCCAGCACGCGCACGATCTCTTCGGAGCCGATGTGCTCAAGAACATCGGTTCGCCGGATGGCATTGATCAGGTTGACCAGTGCCAGCAGGGTTATTCCCGCCCCGATCAGGACAGGGAAATAGCCTGCCCCGGGCGAAGTGCCGTCCATGAAACCGTAGCTGCGGCCGGTCTGCACCACGTAGAGGCCGAAGCCTGCCAGGAGCACTGATACGACAATGTCCAGATTTCGGATTCCGACCATTGGGTTCCCCCTCTCGTGGCCAATGACAGGCAGGGCGCCGGCAAGTGCCCGGTGTGGCCGGGAAGGAGCCGTTCGGCCCCTTTCCCGAGTTTGCATCATTCGATCAGACCAAGTTCCCGCATCAGGTCTTCATAGCGTGCGGAGGTCTCGACCATTTCCGCACCGAATTCCCGGCTGTCCATGAACAGTGAAATCTCGTTGAACTTGTCGAGATAGGCAGCGCGCCATTCGTCGCTTTCGGCGACCGTCTTCATGACGCCTTCCCAGAACGACACCGCTTCGGGTGGAACATCGGCAGGCATGATGATGCCGCGAAGCTGGGTATGGTCGATATCGTAGCCAAGCTCTTCAAAGGTCGGAACATCGGGCAGTTCCGGAATCCGCTCCGGCGCGCTGACTGCCAGCGGCCGCATGGCGCCCGAGCGCACCTGTTCCAGCATTTCGTTGGGGTTGCCCCACATTACGTCGAGATGCCCGCCCAGAACCGCGGCGATCACCTCGCCGCCGCCGTCATAGGGGATCACCTTGACCGACGCGCCGAGTTTTTCGTTTACCAGATGGGTCAGCAGCGCCTCGTCGGCAACCGCGCCGACGCTGCCCACTTTGAGCCCCGTCGCCGTCTTGATGTCATCGAGCGACTCGATGGGAGATTGCGAGCGCACCACGAAGATATAGGGCGAGCGGGCAACTGCGGCGAGGGGCGTGAAGCTCTCGTAATTATAGGGCATTTCGCGCAGAAGTGGTGTGGTAAAGAAGCTGACGCCGACACCGCCGAGCATATAGGCGTCGCCCTTGTGCGAGTCGATATGGGTATAGCCGATCGCGCCCGAGCCGCCGGGGCGGTTTTCGACGAGGATGCGCACACCGTCGGGCAGCAGGCCCTTCTGCTCGATGACGCTCACCAGTGTGCGGGTCATCACATCGGTGCCGCCGCCGACTCCGGCGGCGACGATATAGGTCATGTTCATGTCGGGATAGCTTTCGGCCACCGCCGCGTTCACGGCAGGCAGCGACAGGGTGCCGGCCATCAGCAGGCTCAGCGTGCGTGGAATTTTCGTCATGGGGCTCCTCCTTCGTGTTGGCAGAACGAGACCGCCCGCGGTCCGGGCAGATCCGGACCGGTCGCGAACGGATATGTCAGTGCGAGTTCCTCCTGCTTGCAGCAAGTTGCAGGCATTTCCCCTGGACAGACAAGCTAAATAAACTTGTCGATTATTCGATTGGACAAACCAATAGGGCGGTGGCTATCCTGTAACTGAGGCGCGGTTCGAACTGCCCGTCCACACGGTGGGAGAATGGCGATCGACAGCGTCAACAATATCAACCTCAAGCTGCTGCAAACCTTCCTGCTGGTCGCCTCCGCCCGCAGCTTTCGCGCCGCTGCCGAGCAGTTGAGCCGGTCGCATTCGGCCATCAGCAGCCAGATCAAGCAGTTGGAACAGCAGCTTGGTGTGCCGCTTTTCGAGCGCACGACACGCAGCGTGCGACTGACCGACGAGGGGCGGAAACTGCAGGAGATTTCGTCGCGGGCTCTGCTCGATATCCAGCTCGGGCTGAGGCAGTTGCGCGAGGTTGCGGATTTCCGGCAGGGCAGCCTGACCGTCGCTACCTCACCCAATCTGGCATCGATCTATCTGCCGGCGGTTCTGGCCGGATTCGTGCGCGACTATCCCGCTGTTTCGGTCAGGATGCGCGAACTGACCACCCGCGACCTGTTCGAGGCGCTCAAGCAAAAGGAGGTCGATTTTGCGCTTGGGCCGCAGCGGGAGGATGCGGAACTCAGCTTTGTCACCGTCCTGACCGAGCCGGTCTTCGCGCTGGTGCCGCCGCAATTCGTCGAACCCGACCAGACCGAAATCACCTGGCGGGCGCTTGCCCGGCTGCCGTTGCTGCTGCCGAGCAATGCAACCTCGATGCGCAGCCTGCTCGACAGGATGATGCGCGAAATCGGCGTTGTGCCCGAAGCGCGCTATCAGTTCATCCAGGCCGAAACCATCGTCGCCATGGCCGAGGCCGGACTCGGTGTCGCCATCCAGCCGGCATCGCGACTGCGCAAACTGGGCGCCACGCAGGCGCGGATCCTTGATCTGGTCGAACCGAGGGTCAGCAGGAAAATGGCACTGATCACCCGTCGCGATCAGGTTCTCTCGCACACCGCGCAAAAATTCGCGGACAGGATCATCGCGGAACTGGCGGGCGGTGGCGCGGCCGCAATCGCGTGATGCCGAGCGTGCCCCGACGATATCGACATGTGTCACACATCAGGCACCGCGCGCCGGTCGACGGATCGGAAAATTCCCTGTCGGCGCACCAGCGCTGTCGCCAGCCCGGTTCGGCTGACGCTCGCTCAGTCGTCGCGCGGCTCCCGGGGCAGGTCCGCTTCGGGCGATCCGGGTTCGGGTGCCTCGTCGGTCTCGATCCGGTAATATCCGCCGAGCCAGCGGCCAAGATCGACATCGGCGCAGCGCTTCGAGCAGAAGGGCCGGTAGGCCGGGTCGCTGACCTTTCCGCAGATCGGGCAGGTCATCGCAGCGCCTTTCGCACCACCGCATCGAGCGGCGTCCGCTCGCGTTTGCGTTGCAGTTCGAAGTTCCCCAGCGGCGTCCAGCCGGCCAGGGCGGTTTCCACCGCGTCGCTCCTGAATGCCGCCTGTAGTGCCTGTTCGATCTGCCGCCGGTCCTTCTTGGCCAGCGGCGCGAAATCGATCGCGATCTGCCCGCCAAGCCCGCGCAGCCGCAGCGCGCGGGGCAGGGCGCGTGCCGCCGCCAGATTGGCCTTGAGCCCGGCGGCGGGCGATGCGTCGGCGCCGGTGTTCACATCCACCGCGACAAAGGCCCGGGTCGGCTCGACCGCCATCGTGCCGCCGCCGGACAGGTCTTCGAGCGGCGCGGTCGCGCTCGCCAGGTCGTCCAGCACACCGCGCGCCGCAAAGCACCCCGGTTCGGTCATAACCTCGTCCGGGCTGCCCCACTCCCGCCAGGCGAGCGCATGGGCATCCGGGCCGTCGAGCAGCAGCTCCGCGGCGCCATCGGCGTTTGCGGTTACCGCTTCGGCCTGCGCGCGCATTTCGGCGATGTCCTCGGCGATCTTGTCCTCCGGCGCGTTCGCGCTGGCCGAGCGCAGGATCAGGCCGAACCCCGAGCCCTCCATGATCCCGGCCGCCAGCACCCTGAGTTGCAGGCGCGTCTCCTCGTCGCGGATCGCGCGCGAGACGTTCAGCCCCGGCGCGCCCGGTGTGACGATTGCGTATTTCGACTTGAAGAGAAGCTTCTGCGTCAGCGGAACCGCCTTGCCCGGCTCGCAATGGGACGAGATCTGAACCAGAACCGGCTGACCGGCGGAAAGCCCCTTCGAATGACGCAGAAAGCCCTTGCCGTCGGGCAGGCGGACAAAGACACCGCCCATGCCCTTGAGCGGGCGCTCGACCAGCCCGCGAAAGATGGCGCCGGGAACGGCCGGGCCGTCTTCGGGTGGATCGATCAGGAAATCCTCCAGCCGGCCATCCGTCAGCAGGGCGGCGGCCCGCCGCCCGGCGATCCGGTCGAGAAAGGCGCTGCTGCCCCTCATGACCGGCTCCGGTAAAGCGGATAGCCGGCGGCCATCAGCAGGTTGGCCGTTTCGGCAACCGGCAGGCCGACAATGGCGGTATAGGAGCCGCTGATCCACGGAACGAAGGCGCCGGCCGGCCCCTGGATCGAATAGCCGCCTGCCTTGCCCCGCCAGTCGCCGCTGGCCAGGTAGGCGTTCACCTCGAGATCGCTCAGCCGTTTCATCCTGACGGTGCTGAGCGCTTCGCGCTCCCACAGCCTGCCGTTGCGCCGTACGGCAACCGCCGTTACCACGCGATGGCGCCGCCCCGACAGCGCATGGAGGAATGCCGCCGCCTCGCCCGCATCCGCGGGCTTGCCATAGATGCGGCGGCCGAGCATCACGGTGGTGTCGGCGGCAAGCACGATGTCATCGTCCTCGGCCGGAACCGCCAGCGCCTTTTCGCGCGCCATGCGGGCGCAATAGGGGCGCGGAAGCTCGCGCGGCGCCGGCGTCTCGTCGATTTCGGGCGGGCGGACCGCATCGGGCGTCACGCCGATCCGGGCAAGCAGTTCCCGCCGGCGCGGGCTGGCCGACCCGAGAATCAGCCGCATCCCCGCCGCCTATTTGAAACGATAGTTGATTCGGCCCTTGGTCAGGTCGTAAGGGGTCATTTCCACCTGAACCCGGTCGCCTGCAAGAACCCGGATGCGGTTTTTCCGCATCTTGCCTGCCGTATGCGCGATGATCTCGTGGCCATTGTCCAGCTCGACCCTGAATGTCGCGTTCGGCAGAAGTTCCTTCACGACACCGGGAAATTCGAGCATTTCTTCCTTGGCCATGGTCACTCCTGAGTAGTTTGCGCGTACCTCCCGTCGGAAGGTGCCGGTTAAATGCGCCCTGCGGTCTAATAAATCAAGGCCGATTCTCGGCAAAGCCCCGCAGCGTGGCGCCAGCGGCGCAACTGTCCGCCCGGGCGGAATCGGTTCGGGTGGAAACCTGGCCTTCGGTGCGGCATTGTCTGAGCGCGGCACGGCTGACCTCGGCATGGCACCAGCCCGGGCGGTTCAGTACGCCCTGGGCCAGAATGCCGGTTGCCGGGAAACCGACATCGGGCGGAGCGAAGATCGCGGCACGCCCGTAATTCTCGTCGACGATCGGGCAGCCGGGCACCGGGCCGACCATCGGCGCATGGATCGCGACGCATTGCTGTTCGAGCGCCCGCGCCCGCGCCGCGATGCGCACTCGCTGCTGGCCCGACATGGTTTCGGTGTTCGATGGTACCAGCAGGACATCGGGTTTCAGCACGGTGGCCAGCGCGGGGAACTCGGCGTCGTAACAGATGAGCACGCCGATACGGCCGAGATCGGTTTCGAAAGGCGTCAGCGGCTCGCCCGGGACAAGCGGAGTGAAATCGCGCTCCCACGGGGTGAGGATCTGCTTGTCCTGATAGCCCGTTTCGCCGGTGGGCGTGTGCAGATGCGCGCGGTTGACCAGCCCCGGCACACCGTTGGCCGGCAGGGAGCCGCCGAGCAGGAAGACCGAGTGGCGCCGCGCGAGCCCGCCACAAAGCGCGGCGTAGCGTTCGGCGACCGCGGCCGAGCGCGGCCACCATTCCGCCAGCGGCAGGTTGGGCGGGGCATCGACCAGCGCGGCTTCGAGCCCCGCGTATTCGGGCAGAACCAGCAGCGCCGCGCCGTCGGCTGCCGCCCCGCCGATCCAGCGGTCGAGCTTTTCTTCGAGCGCCGCCCAGTCGGGCAGGCGGTCGACAGGGTAGGCCGCGCAGGCAAGGCGGATCGTTCGGGCTTTGGTCATGGGCGTTTCCGTTGTTCTTTCCGTTTCCGGTGTCGCTGTTCACGTCGTTCCTGCCGAATCGTGCGGCAATATCGTGGTTCGGGCAATAGCCGCAGCCCAGTCGGGCGGGTGGAACACACAGATTTCCGATGCGGACCAGCGATCATCGCCCGAAAGCCGGACCAGCCTCAAAGGGTGTCGCCGTCGAGCGGCGGGCCGAAGCGGGCCACCATGCGGTCGATGATCTGATCGCGCGACTGCCGGTAGCGTGACAGCTTTTCCTCGCGCGTCTCGCCCAGACCGGTGGGGTCCATGATCGGCCAGTATTCGACATCGAGGTGGTAGTAACGGGTCAGTTCCAGCGCCTTTCGCTGGCTGGCCGGCGAAAGCGCCACGATCAGGTCGAAACCGCCCAGATCGTCGCCCCAGTCCTGCATCTCGTCGAAACTGCGCGAGCGGTGGCGCGACAGTTCGACATCCATCTCGGCGCAGACCGAGATGCAGAATCCGTCGATCTCCAGATCGTTCTTCACCCCGGCGGACTGGATGTAAAAGCGGTGCCGGTAGAACAGCTTGGCTATCCCCTCGGCCATCGGCGAGCGGACGGCATTGTGATCGCAGGTGAACAGGACCGATGCGGGCAGATCGCTCATGCAGGTCAGCCCCCGAAATGCAATACGCAGATCAGGGTGAAGAGCCGCCGGGCGGTATCGATATCGATTTCGGCCTTTCCCTCCAGCCGCTCCTGCAATACGCGGGCTCCCTCGTTGTGGATGCCGCGACGGGCCATGTCGATGGTTTCGATCTGGCCCGGTGGCAGCGTCTTGACGGCGCTGAAATAGCTTTCGCAGATCTGGAAGTAGTCCTTTACCACCTGCCGGAACGGGCCGAGCGAGAGGTGAAATTCGGCGACCATCTGTTGCGTTTCGGTGGCGACCTCGAACACCAGCCGCCTTTCGCGGATGGCCAGGCCCAGCCTGTAGGGGCCATCGGGAACGGGCTGGTCGCCGCGCGGCGGGATGGCGAAGCTGTTGTCTTCCAGCAGATCGAAGACGGCGACCCTGCGCTCCTGTTCGATCTCGGGGGTAGGCGGCGGCAGCTGGGAATCGTCGATCTCGACGTGGCAGATACGGGTGGTGCTCATGACTTGTCCTCGTTGAGCCGGTCGAGCCGGGCGCGGACGGACAGGCCATGCGCTTCGAGGCTCTCGGAAATGGCGAGCCGTTCGGCGGCCGGGCCGATGGCGCCGAGCGCGCCGGGGCTCATGCGGGCGAGCGTCGTGCGCTTGAGAAAATCCAGCACCGAAAGGCCGCTGGAAAACCGCGCCGACCGGGCGGTCGGCAGAACGTGGTTCGGCCCGCCGACATAATCGCCGATCGCCTCGGGGGTCCATGCGCCCAGAAAGATCGCGCCCGCGTGGCGTATCCGCGCCGCCAGCGCCTCGGGGTCGGCAACGCAAAGCTCCAGGTGTTCGGGGGCGATACGGTCCGAAAGGGCCACGGCTTCGTCCAGATCGCGCACGGTGATGACGGCGCCGAAATCGCGCCAGCTCGGCCCGGCGATGGTCCGCCGTTCGAGCGTTTCGAGCCGGCGCTCCACCGCCGCCGCCACCGCCTGCCCAAAGTCCGCATCGGGGGTGATCAGGATCGACTGCGCGCTTTCGTCGTGTTCGGCCTGGCTCAGCAGATCGACCGCCAGCCAGTCGGGATCGTTGTCGGCATCGGCGATCACCAGGATTTCCGAGGGCCCGGCGATCATGTCGATACCGACCCGCCCGAAGACGCGCCGCTTGGCGGCGGCGACAAAAGCGTTGCCCGGCCCGGTGATCTTGTCGACCGGGGCGATGGTTGCGGTGCCATAGGCAAGCGCGGCGACCGCCTGAGCGCCGCCGATGCGGTAGATCGTATCGACCCCGGCGATCCGCGCCGCCAGCAGGACCAGCGGGTTCACCGTCCCGCCGGGGGTGGGTACGGTGATGACCAGCCGCCCGACACCGGCAACCCTGGCGGGGATCGCGTTCATCAGCACCGAGGAGGGATAGGAGGCCAGCCCGCCCGGCACATAGAGCCCGGCGGCATCGACCGGCGTCCAGCGCCAGCCGAGTTCCGCGCCCTCGGGATCGGTCCAGCGCGCATCGGCGGGTATCTGGCGCCGGTGATAGGCGCGGATGCGTTCGGCCGCCAGTTCCAGCGCGCGGCGCTCGTCCTCAGGCACGCGGGCGCATTCGGCGTCGATCTCGGCTTCGGTGAACGCAAGGGTCGCCGGAGTCAGCGCCAGCCGGTCGAAACGCTCGGTCAGTTCGATCACCGCCGCATCGCCGCGCGCCCGGACATCGCCGATGATCGCGGCCACCACCGCGTCGACATCGGGCGAATCCTCGCGCTTCGTGGTCAGGAAGGTGGCGAAGCGCGGCTCGAAATCCGGATCGGCGGTGTTCAGGAACTGGGGCATCTGATCTCCTCGTCTGCCCCCTGATATCTTCCGCGTGCGGGGCCCTCAAGCCGGCCCTTGCGCGGCGCTCAGTCGCCGTGGCCGGGCGCCCGGCGCGATGGCGCCAGATAGGGGCGGCTGACATCGCGCAGCCAGATGTTCAGGCTCTCGACATCGAGCGCGATCGCGCCGTCGCCGGCAAGGACCAGTTCCAGCCGCCCGGTGCCATCCTCGCCGGGCAGGAAGACCAGATCGATCAGCGACAGGATCGTCTCGTGATCGGTCCGGTCGATCCCCTGGCTCGCCACCTTCGCGACGTCCGAGACCAGCAGCAGGCTCTGCACCCGTTCGTAGGGGCGGTTGAGCCGTTCGGCGTCGGCACGGTCCTCCCAGCGGAACCGGTTGAGCAGCAGCGAAAAGCGCCGCAATGCCGGCTGCCATTTCATCTCGGTGACCGGAAAGATCGCATCCTGAACCAGCGTCGCGACGATCCGGAGATCATCGGCGTCGGTGACGCCCAGCGACAGCGGGCGTTCGGCGCCGTCCTCGAAAGTTGCGACAGCCATGCCCCTCACTCACCCGTTCGATATCGGCACCGCAGGCGCCCAGTTTTTCCTCGACCCGCTCGTAGCCGCGGTCAAGGTGATAGACCCGGTTGACCACGGTTTCACCCTCGGCCGCAAGGGCGGCGAGGATCAGCGAGACGCTGGCGCGCAGGTCGGTCGCCATCACCGGCGCGCCCTTGAGCTTGTCAACCCCGACAACCGTCGCCGTGCCGCCGTGCACGTCGATCCGTGCGCCCATCCGGATCAGTTCGGGTGCGTGCATGAAGCGGTTTTCGAATATTCGTTCCTCGAGCACACTGATGCCGTCGGCGGTGCACATCAGCGCCATCATCTGGGCCTGAAGGTCGGTCGGGAAGCCGGGGAAGACCTCGGTCACCACATCGGTTGCCCGTGCCCGCCCGTTGCGGCGTTCCACGACAATCCCCTCCGCCGTCTCCTCGATGGCGATATCGCAGGCGTCGAGCTTTTCGCAGAAGGCGCCCAGCAGATCGGTGCGGCCGCCGATCAGCTCCACCCGGCCGCCGGCGATCGCCGGAGCGAGCATGTAGGTGCCGGTCTCGATCCGGTCCGCCACCACGGGATGTGTCGCGCCATGCAGCCGGTCGACGCCCTGAACGGTAATGACCGGGCTGCCTTCGCCTTCGATCTCGGCCCCCATCTTGCGCAGACAGTGCGCAAGGTCGACAATTTCCGGCTCGCGCGCGGCGTTGCCCAGAACCGTGGTGCCCTTCGCAAGCGTTGCCGCCATCAGCACGTTTTCGGTCGCCCCGACCGAGGGGAAGCGCAGGTCGATCCGGTTGCCCCTGAGACCGCCCGGCGCGCTGGCGTGCAGATAGCCATCCCTCAGTTCGATTTCCGCCCCCATCGCCTCGAGCGCCGAGATGTGGATATCCATCGGCCGCGCCCCGATCGCACAACCGCCGGGAAGCGAGACGACCGCATGGCCGTGACGCGCCAGCAGCGGCCCCAGCACGAGGTTCGATGCCCGCATCTTGCGCACGATCTCGTAATCGGCGACCGGGTTGTCGGCGTTGTGGCTCGACATGGCCAACACCTTGCCGTCCTGCATGGTCGAGGTTTCGGCCCCGAGCGAGGCGAGAAGCGTCGTCATGGTGCGGATATCGGACAGGCGCGGCGCATTGGTCAGCGTCAGCGGTTCGTCGCTGAGAAGCGTCGCCGGCATCAGTGCCAGACAGGCGTTCTTTGCCCCCGAAATCGCGATTTTCCCGGCGAGGGGCCTACCGCCCCGTACAACGATCCTGTCCATGCCCGTCTGCCCTCTCGTCGTCGTTCTGCCCATCGTCAGCATGGGTGCCGCTTTCGCCGACCGCAGGCACCGCCCGCGCCCTGGCCTGCGCCTTGCGCTTCGCAAGATTGGATTTCAGCGCGTCCCTGAGCCGCTTTTCGCGCCCGTCGCCCGCCGTTCCGGATTGCCTTCCCTTGCCCATGCGCCGCCATACCGCGCAAGGCGCGCTCTCGTCCAGTCTTCCCGACCACCCCCGGCAAATCCGTGCCGCAACCGAAAATCCGCTTGCACTCCCCCCCTCGGCCCGTATATCCCGCCGTCACTTCGGCGCTGCTGTAGCTCAGTGGTAGAGCACTCCCTTGGTAAGGGAGAGGTCGACAGTTCAATCCTGTCCAGCAGCACCATCAACGCCAAGAAAATCAAGCGGCTAGGATGGTTGGATGGCAGTGTGATCCGTTACCTCGCGTTATCCCCGGGCGGAATCACGTGCATCCCGACCAGCCATCACCTGCGGCACCCTATCTGCTCTCCAAGTCATGACCGACGATAGACCGCAGGAGTTCATACAATTCGACACGACTGGAATTCGCGGAAGCAGAGCGAAGCATCTTGGCTGTGTTGCGCAAATCAACTGACGGCTGACCGTCCCCTATCCCCGGACGGCCCTATCCGACGACCTTTGTAACGGGTATGCCGAGGGCAGTGTCGCCATTCAGAACAGCGATGCGGACCTGTGACCGGCCCGTCCGGAAAACAGGGAATACCGGCGTCTGACCAGACATTCCCGGCCGGCGGCGATCACCGGTTGGGGCTTGCCCTCACGAGTTCCGCTTCAGGCGGCGCGCTTGCAGCAGGCGGCGCGCAGCCAGTCGAGCGCCAGATCGGCGTCGGCGGCAAGGGGCTGCGCCACGCCATCGGCGAAGGTCAGGAAAGCGGTGCGCCATTCTGGCGCGACACCGACCAGAACCGGCAGACCCATGTTGCAGGCCTGGCCGATGGCCTCGACCAGCCCGCGGCCCGCGGCTTCCTGTTTGCCGAACTTGTTGACGATCAGCGCCTGCGCTCCGGGGAGGCGTTCGTGAACCACACTTACCGCCTGTTCGAGCGCACCTGCGTCAAGGCGGCAACTGACCGAGCCGGGGCCGAGATCCATGCTGACATTGCGGACCGGCCCATCGGGCAACAGGCGCAGGACGATGTTGCATAACTGATGTTCCGCCCCCGGATCGTCGAGTTGCACCGTGCCAGCAAGCACGATGCCCTCGGCCGCCGCGTGCCGGGCGACGGTATCGAGAATGCGGTTGGTCAGCAGATCCTCGTCCGAACAGATATAGCGGATGTCCATGTGTTCCACCTTTTATTATCAATATGTATTGTGAGGAATATCGCATGTGTCTTTCAAGCAATATTTTTCGGAAAATCCTGAATTTTGGCGGATAGGAATTTCGAATTTTCCTAGGAAACCGTGTGTCAGGGTGTT
This sequence comes from Tropicimonas sp., assembly GCF_047971885.1. Taxonomy (NCBI): domain Bacteria; kingdom Pseudomonadati; phylum Pseudomonadota; class Alphaproteobacteria; order Rhodobacterales; family Roseobacteraceae; genus Tropicimonas; species Tropicimonas sp. The sequence continues at coordinate 17,589 of NZ_JBKEAE010000183.1, forward strand.
TTGTCGCGCCATGCGCGGCTTGCGTATTGGATTCGTTATAGTTTGTTACACATAACGATTCGCCAGACCTTCCCCCGAAGGTCGCGCCATTGGAGGAGGTTTCCCGATGCTGTGTTCCACGTCACGTTTGCGCCGCCTGATCTTTGCCGGAACGATACTGTCCGGTATCCCGGTTCTGCCCGTGCTTGCGCAGACCGCCGAACAGGGCGGTACGGACGCGTTCGAACTCGGCACGATCTATGTGGATGGAAACGGCGAAGGTCAGGGTGGCACCACCACCACGGTCAGCGGCGAGCAGGCGATGAAGGCCGGTCGCGTTACCCTGGACGATACGGTCGGCGTGTTGCCCGGTGTCTCGTCCATTTCCGGCGGCGGGTCGCGCAACGAACGGGAAGTCTTTGTCCGGGGGTTCGATCGCTGGCATGTGCCGCTGTCGATCGACGGTATCCGCATCTATCTGCCGGCCGATAACCGGCTCGATTTCGGCCGCTTCCTGACGCCGGATCTGGCCGAGATCCAGATACAGAAAAGCTATGTCTCGGTCCTGAACGGGCCGGGTGGCATGGGTGGCGCGATCAACCTCGTGACCAGAAAGCCGACCGAACCGTTCGAGGGAGAACTGCAACTGGGTATCGAGGCGGGCAACAGCGGCGATGTCACCGGCCGCCAGGGCTATATCTGGCTCGGAACGAAGCAGGAGTTCTGGTACGCGCAACTCAGCTACATGAAACGCGAGAGCGACGGCTTCTACCTGTCAGACGATTTTGACGCGGTGCCGCAGGAAAATGGCAAGTTGCGCGACGATTCCGATAGCGAGGACAGCCGCCTGAACGTGAAATTAGGCTATACGCCGAATGCGACCGACGAATATGTGCTGAGCTATACGCGGCAGGAGGGGGCGAAGAACGCGCCCTACAGTGTTCTTCTGCCGATAAGCGGCAAACCCGACACCTACGATCCCGATCTGCGCGACCAACGCAACTGGACATGGCCGGAATGGGATGTTTCGAGCCTGGCATTCTATTCGCATACCGAGCTTCCCGTCGGCTATCTGAAAACCCGCTTCTATTACAACACCTTCGACAATACCCTGTCGTCCTGGGACGATTATCATCACAACACCCAGACCTCGCGGCGCACCTTTGACAGCGTCTACGAGGACTATTCGCTGGGGGCGAGCGCGGAATACGGTGTTTCGCTTGGTGCGCACGACCTGAAGACGGCGCTGCATTTCCGGCGCGACATTCATCAGTCGACGCAGCATTCGATGCCCGATCTTGTGTCCGGAACCGATCCGACCGAACACAGCGAGGAGGAGACCATCGCGGTTGCCGTCGAGGACAGCTGGCAGATCTCCGATGCCGTCCGCCTTGTCGGCGGGCTCAGCTACAGCCGGGCAATGGTGCTCGAAGCGAACCGGACCAGGAACGACCGCGGCCTGCCGAAGGTGGAAACCGAGGCCGTGGACTGGCAGCTTGCCGCGATCTGGACCCCGGAGATGTGGGGCGAATTCCACGCCAGCGTCTCGTCGCGCACCAGCTTCCCGACGCTGTTCCACCGTTACAGCACCCGCTTTGGCACCTTTGAGGTCAACCCCGACCTTGACGCCGAGCGTGCAACCAACTTCGAAATCGGGTATCGGGGCGACATTGGCCCGGTCGCGGTTGAAGGCGCATTGTTCTACAGCGATGTCACCGATCTGATCCAGTCGGTCTATCGCTATACCGACAGCTTTGGCGATGAAATCTGGCAGCAGCAGAACGTCGGCGATGGCATCTACAAGGGGGTCGAGCTTGCAGCGAACTGGGCGGTGAACGACCGGGTGGATGTATACGCGAACTACACCTATCTCGACGCCAGCATTTCGGATCCGTCGATCAACGGATTGCGGGTCACCGATATTCCGCAACACAAGTTCTATCTTGGTGCCGACTGGCAGGCGACCGATACGCTGACCCTGTCGCCGTCGATCGAGGCCTACGGGTCCCGGTGGTCCGATCCCGCCGTCAACTCGGGCGATGCGGAGAATCCGACCTATACGAAGATGAGCGAATTCGCTCTGGCGAACTTTGCCGGGACATGGCAGGCGACGCCGAGGATCGCGGTGGATTTCGGCGTTCGCAATCTGCTCGATCACAACTACGAACTGGTCGAGGGTTACCCGGAGCCGGGGCGGAGCTTCTTTCTGACCTCGCAGGTCAAGTTCTGAAGGTTGGCGTCGGGCTTGCGGGCCCGGCGCCGGTGCCGGCTGTCGGCAGCGGGCAGGGGGTGTCAGGCGGCCAGTTGCAGCAGGCCGGCGCCGATTCCCTTGACCGCCGCCGTCGTTCTGTCATTCACATCCAGTTTGCGGAAAATCCGTCGCACATGTGTATCGACGGTATGCACCGAGATGCCCAGGATATCCGCGATCACCGAGTTGGATTTGCCCTTGGCGATCCAGGCCAGAACCTCGCATTCGCGCCGGGTCAGGTCGAAGCCGTTCACCGGATCGGGCGGCACCAGCCTGCAATAGCGCAAATGGCCGAGTTGCGCCGCAAGCTGAAGCTCCCTGAGCCTGCATCGCTCCAGTTCCGGGGCGTCGTCGCCGAACCCGAGGTTGACGGTTCCGTTCCGGCTGTCGGGGCCGAAGACCTGAATGACCAGCCCCTTGCCGGGCACCAGCGCCCGCACGTATTCGAGGTAGTCGATATCATCCCGTGAAAGCTCGGAAAGCCGCGTTGCCTCGGTCCAGTAGAAGGGTTCGGTCGTATGAAGCGCCCTCTCGATGATGGGGTTGTCGCGGAAATGCGGGTTGGCGAGTATCTGATCGACGATATCTCTGTCGAGCCCGTGGAAATAGACCTGCGGCGGTTCCTCGGCCGAGGGTTCGCCGATCACGTGGCGATAGCTGACGATGCGGGCGCCGGCCGACCTGAAATACCCGACCATTACCGCCCACAGCGTATCAAGATCGCGCGCGGTTGCGACCGTCCTGATGAGGGTGGGCAATCCGGTGTTCATCTGCCTCTCCGTCCGACTCGGTCAAGCCTAGCACGAAAGGAGCGCCTGGCCATCCGGTTCGGCCGGTGGATCCAGAACGGTCTGACATCCGTCTTCCACGCGGTACACGACACCCTGTCGGTCCTCGATCGTGCCTATGGAAGCGGGCGCAAGCCCGGTCAGTTGTGCCCGCAACACCTGCGAGGTGACCCCGTGTGTCACCACGACAGCCGGGCCGGAAAGGTCGGACAGGAACGCCGAAACGCGGCGCCAGATATCGTCGAGCGTCTCGCCACCGGGGGCGGAGAACTTCCATGTCACCGCGTCGGTTCCGTGGAATGCCTGTGGATGGCGCGCCCGGATTTCGGCCATGGTCAGCCCCTGCCAGGCGCCCATGCCGACCTCGTTCAGGCGCGCGTCGCGGATCGGGCTGCGCCCAGGCAAGGCCAGTTCCGCAGTTGCTTTCGCGCGCCCCAGCGGCGAGCAGAAAAGCGGCAGGCCGGCCGCCCCGACACGGCGCAGGACAGCGCCCTGCGCCCGCGCCTGTGCCGCACCCCGCCGCGTCAGCGGGGAATCGAGATGGCCCTGCATCCGGCCCTGCCGGTTCCACTCGGTCTCTCCATGACGCAGGATCAGCAGCATCGGCCTGTCATCCGCGTTCCGGGCAGTTCACTCACCCGCCCAGACCGTGACTACCTTTCGCAGCGATTCCTCGATCTGTCCGCCGCAATAGGCATCGCCCCAGCGCGCATCACAGCTTTTGCGCATCGCGGCGATTTCCGGCAGGCTTGCGATGCGCCGGCTCAGCGCGGCGACGGCGGGGGCGCTGCGTTCCAGCAAGGGCCCGAGCGGCGGCAGCTTGTCCGTCATGGTGAACCAAAGGGCGGCGGTTGCCAGATCGGCGAGCGAGGGCGCGTGCGAGCCCAGCATGTGGCCCGCCGTTTCGCTCAGCCCGTGGCGGCGGCCGGTCTCCTCGAATATCGCCATCCAGCGCGGCAGCCGGCCGGCGGCAAATTCATTCCACCCTTCCTGTGTCCACATTGCGCGCCCGCAATTGCAGGTGATTTCCTCAAGCACATCGCTGGCATCGCCGATGATCTTGTGCACCAGGGCGTCGGCTGCCGGCGCGCCTGGAAACAGCCCGTGTTGCCGCCCGAGATAGCCGAGGATGGCGGGAAGCTGACTGAGCCACAGATCGCCCGCGTGGTGATGCAGCAATGGTGGTGCCATGAACGGAACGGGTTGCCGGGCGGCGGGCTGATCCTTGAGCGCCAGCATCTCCGCCACCGGCGGTTCGTCCCAGGTCTGGCGGCAGTGGACCAGAAGATAGCGAACGAAATGGCCGCGGAACGGGATCGGCCAGTAGTAGAGCGTGTAATCTGTCGGCATTGCCGCCTCCCTTGCGCTGATTGCCGGCGATGGCCTAGCGGCGGCGGATCGCGATATTCTTGGTCTGCACGTAGTTCAGCAGTGCTTCGCGCCCTTTTTCCCGGCCATAGCCCGATTTTCCCCAGCCGCCGAACGGCGTTTCGACCCCGCCCGCGTACCATTCGTTGACAAAGACCTGACCGGCGCGCAGCCGTTTCGCCGCCGCCGTTGCCCGGTCCAGATCGCTGGTGAAAACCCCGCCGACTAGCCCGTATTGCGTAGCGTTGGCGATCTCGATCGCCTCGTCGTCGTCGCGGAAACCGAGCACCGACAGCACGGGGCCGAAAATCTCGGTCCGGGCGATCTTCATCTCCTGCGTGACCTCGGTCAGCATGGTGGGCTGGTAGAAGGCGCCGATGTGATCCTTTGGCCGGCGTCCGCCGGTGGCCAGGTTGGCGCCGTCGGAAATGGCCTCGGTCACCATCAGTTCTACCCGGTCGCGCTGCAATTCGCCGACCATCGCCCCCATGTTGGCGCCGAATTCCGCCCGGTCGATCCCCGGCCCGACCGAGAGCGATTCCGCCATTTCGGCGATACGGTCGACCAGTTCGTCATGGCAGCTTTCGTGCACGATCACGCGCGACATGGCCGAGCAGACCTGCCCGGCATTGAGGAAAATCCCCCAGCGGACATCGTCGACAAAGGCGTCGAGATCGGCATCCTCGTGCACGATGGCCGCCGATTTCCCCCCCAGTTCGAGCACGCAGGGCACGATGTTGAGCGCCGCCGCCTTGGCGACCGAAACCCCGGTCGGCACCGAGCCGGTAAAGACGATCTGGTTCACATCCGGATGCCCGGCCAGCGCGGCGCCGGCCTCGCGCCCGTAGCCGCACAGGATGTTGAGCGCGCCGGTCGGCAGCCCGGCGGCCTCGGCGGCGCGGCCCAGCCAGGCGCTGCTGAGCGGGGTAAGCTCGGCCGATTTGACCACACAGGCATTGCCCATCGCCAGTGCCGGCGCAAGCGAACGCGCGGCCAGTTCCAGCGGAAAGTTCCATGGAATGATCTGCGCCGAAACCCCGTGCGGTTCGTGGACGGTAAAGTCGAAATACCTTCCCCCCAGGGGAATGGAACGCCCCTCGACCGCTTCGGCCTGATTGGCGAAATACTCGAAATAGCGGGCTGCCCCGTGAACCTCGACCCGGGATTCCCACAGCGGCTTGCCCTGTTCCAGCGTCAGGACAGGTGCGATTTCGTCTGCATGATCAAGAAGATGGCGGCCCATCGCGCGCAGTATCCGGCTGCGGTCGACCGGGTGGAGGTCGCGCAGTTCGCCCGACAGGTGCACCTGTCTTGCGGCTTGCACGGCATGATCGATATCGGTCGCATCGGCAAGCGCATGTTCGGCCAGAACCTCGCCGGTCGCCGGGTTCGTCACCGCGATCCGGCCGGCGCCACCGTCGACCCATTCCCCGTCTATATAGTTCTGCCAGAACTCGTTGATCTCAGTCATCGCGTCTGCATCCCGCCCGTCCGTTGACGCACATCTCATAAGCCGTTTTGATGAGACCGAATGCAATATCTTCGATGCGGCGCGAACCGGTCCGGGCGTGGCCGCGGCACAAAAAAGGACCGCCGAAGCGATCCCTGAGAATTGCGCCGAAAATAAGCTTTCTGGAGCGGGCGATGAGATTCGAACTCACGACCCTTACCTTGGCAAGGTAATGCTCTACCCCTGAGCTACGCCCGCATCCGGAAGTGAGCGGGATTTAACGACCCGTGCCGGCGGCTTCAAGGGGAAAATCCGGCGCATGCGAATTTTCCCCGTCCGGGCGGCGCCCCGTTGCCAGGGAAGGGCCAAAGGGGATCACTCGAACTCGATCAGCAGATCCTTGGCGTCCACCTGTTCGCCGGGATGGACATGAACCGCCCTGACCACGCCATCGGAATCCGCATGGATGCCGGTTTCCATCTTCATCGCCTCGATGGTGACCATCAGGTCGCCGACCGAAACCTTCTGTCCGACATGCACACCGAGCGAGGCGATGACGCCGGGCATCGGGGCGCCGACCTGTCGCGGGTCGCCCACGGTAACCTTGGTGCGGGCCGGTATGGCGCTTTTTACCTTGCGGTCGGGCACGCGGATGGTGCGTGGCTCTCCGTTCAGTTCGAAGAAAACCTTGGCCTCGCCTTCCTCGTTGGTTTCCGAGACCGCCTGCATGCTGATTTCCAGCGTCTTGCCCGGCCCGATGGCCGGGGTGATCTGCTCGCTCGGCTCCATTCCATAAAAGAAAGTATGTGTCGGCAGTACCCGCACCGGCCCGTATTCCTCGTTGCGGCGCAGGTAGGCGGTGAAGACCTTGGGATACATCAGGTAGCCGTTCAGATCCTCGTCGTCGATCTCGCGGTTGTCGAACTCGGCCGAGAGCCCGGCGCGCGCCGCTTCCAGATCGACATCGTCGACCAGAGAGCCGGGGCGCACCGTGATCGGGGTTTCGCCCTTCAGGATCCTGGCCTGAAGCGCCGGCGGCCATCCACCCGGCGGCTGGCCGAGGCTGCCGCGCATCATGTCGACGACCGAATCGGGAAAGGCCACGTCGCGCGCGGGGTCTTCGACCTCGGTGCGGGTCAGGCCCTGGCTGACCATCATCAGGGCCATGTCGCCCACCACCTTGGACGATGGGGTGACCTTCACGATGTCGCCGAACATCTGGTTCGCCTCGGCATAGGCATGGGCGACCTCGTGCCAGCGCTCCTCGAGCCCGACGCTGCGCGCCTGCGCCTTGAGGTTGGTGAACTGTCCGCCGGGCATCTCGTGCAGGTAGACCTCGGAGGCCGGGGCCTGCATGCCGCTCTCGAAGGCGACGTACTGGGCGCGGACGGCTTCGAAATAGTTCGAGATCCGGCGCACTTCCTCGATGTCGAGCCCGGTATCGCGTTCGTCATGCGCCAGCGCCTCGACAATCGTGCCGAGCGTCGCCTGACTGGTGCCGCCCGAAAAGGAATCCATCGCGCAGTCGACGGCATCGACCCCCGCCTCGGAGGCGGCGAGGATCGTGGCGCAGGAAATGCCGGCGGTATCGTGGGTGTGCAGGTGCACCGGCAGGCCGATCTCTTGCTTGAGCGCCCTGACCAGAACCCGCGCCGCAGCCGGTTTCAGCAGCCCGGCCATGTCCTTGAGGCCGAGGATATGGGCGCCCGCATCCTTAAGTTCCCGCGCCATCCCGACGTAATAACGCAGATCGTATTTCGCGCGCTCGGTGTTCTGGATATCGCCGGTGTAGCAGACCGTGCCTTCCAGAACCTTGCCCTGCTCCAGCACCGCGTCCATTGCCACGCGCATGTTCTCGACCCAGTTCAGGCTGTCGAAGACGCGGAACAGGTCGACACCCGAATCCGCCGCCTGCCCGACGAAGAAGCGCACCACGTTGTCGGGGTAGTTGGTGTATCCGACGCCGTTCGCCCCGCGCAGCAGCATCTGCGTCATCAGGTTGGGCATCGTTTGGCGCAGTTCGCGCAACCGCTGCCACGGGCACTCCTGAAGGAAGCGATAGGCCACGTCGAAGGTGGCGCCACCCCAGCATTCGACGCTGAAAAGCTGCGGCAGGTTGGCGGCATAGGCCGGGGCGACGCGGATCATGTCGATCGAACGCATCCGTGTCGCCAGAAGGCTCTGATGGCCATCGCGCATCGTGGTGTCGGTGATCAGCAGGCGTTTCTGTCCGGTCATCCAGTCGGCAACGGCCTGCGGCCCGAATTCTTCGAGGATATTACGCGTTCCCGGCTGCGGAGAATGCGTTTTCGGCGCCGGCGGCACCGGTTCGCGCGCCTCGGCCGGCGGTCTGGGGCGCCCGGCGACATCGGGGTGCCCGTTGACCGTGATATCGGCGATATAGCGCAAAAGCTTGGTCGCCCGGTCCTTGCGGCGCGGGAAATGGAACAGCTCCGGCGTCTCGTCAATGAACTTGGTATGATAGTCGTTGCCGAGGAACTTCGGATGGGCCAGCAGGGTTTCGACGAACTGGATATTCGTCGCCACGCCGCGCACGCGGAATTCGCGCAGGGTGCGGGTCATGCGGGCGATCGCGTCCTCGGGGGTGGGCGCCCAGATGGTCAGCTTGGCCAGCAGCGAATCGTAATGGCGGGTGATGACGGCGCCGGTATAGGCGGTGCCGCCATCGAGCCGGACCCCCATGCCGGCCGGGCTGCGATAGCCGGTGATGCGGCCGTAATCGGGGATGAAGTTGTTGCGCGGATCCTCGGTGGTGATCCGGCATTGCATGGCGTGGCCATCGAGCGTGACGTCGTATTGCGAGGCGATGCCGGTGGCCTCGGTCAGGCTCTTGCCCTCGGTGATCAGGATCTGGGCGCGGACGATATCGATGCCGGTCACTTCCTCGGTCACCGTATGCTCGACCTGGATGCGCGGATTGACCTCGATGAAATAGAACTCGCCCGTTTCCATATCCATCAGGAACTCGACCGTGCCGGCGCATTGATAGCCGACATGCTCGCAGATGCGCTTGCCCAGATTGCACAGTTTCTCGCGCTGCGCGGCGGAGAGATAGGGCGCCGGCGCGCGCTCGACGACCTTCTGGGAACGGCGCTGCACCGAGCAGTCGCGCTCCCACAGGTGATAGATCCGCCCCTGCCGGTCGCCCAGTATCTGGACCTCGACATGGCGGGCGCGGGTGATCATCTTCTCCAGAAAGCCCTCGCCATTGCCAAAGGCGGCCTCGGCCTCGCGGCGGCCCTCCAGCACCTTGTCGACCAGTTCGGCCTCCGACAGGATCGGGCGCATGCCGCGCCCGCCGCCGCCCCAGCTTGCCTTGAGCATCAAGGGATAGCCGATTTCGGCGGCCTGGCGCTTCACGTCCTCCAGGTCGTCGCCCAGAACCTCGGTTGCCGGGATGACCGGCACGCCGGCCTCGATGGCCACCCTGCGGGCGCTGGCCTTGTCGCCAAGCTGGCGCATGGTCTGCGCCAGCGGGCCGATGAAGGCGATGCCCGCTGCCGCGCAGGCGTCGACGAAATCGGGGTTTTCCGACAGCAGCCCGTAGCCCGGATGGATCGCATCCGCGCCGCAGTCCCTGGCGACACGGATAATCTCGTCGATCGACAGATAGGCCTGAACCGGGCCAAGCCCCTTGCCGATCCGGTAAGCCTCGTCCGCCTTGAACCGGTGCAGCGAGAGCTTGTCCTCCTCGGCATAGACGGCGACGGTCCGTTTGCGCAGTTCGGCGGCGGCGCGCATCACGCGGATGGCGATCTCGCCGCGATTGGCGACGAGGATTTTCCTGAATTCCGGCATCTGGGGCTCCCTTCGGGCGTCGCGAGAGGTGTACGGCCCTTTCGGGGCATGAACAACACTCTTGGCCGCTTGCGAACAATTGTAGAACGCATCTTTTCTCCCCGCGACGCATCCACTAGATTGCACGCATGTCAGGCTTTGATGAAACCGATGCCTTCGCGGCTGCCGTCCCGCTCTCGCAACGCGCAATGGCGGCGCGCACCGCCCCCTATCTGGACGGGCTCAACCCGGCGCAGCGCGAGGCGGTCGAGGCGCTCGACGGGCCGGTGCTGATGCTGGCGGGTGCCGGTACGGGCAAGACCCGGGCGCTGACCACCCGCATCGCGCATCTGCTTCATACCGGCAGGGCGCAACCGAACGGGATCCTGGCTGTCACCTTCACCAACAAGGCCGCCCGCGAGATGAAGGAGCGGGTGGCGAAGCTGCTTGGTCACGCGGTCGAGGGCATGCCGTGGCTCGGCACCTTCCATGCCATCTGCGTCAGGCTGCTCAGGCGCCACGCGGAACTGGTCGATCTGAAGCCAAATTTCACCATTCTCGATACGGACGATCAACTCCGGTTGCTCCGGCAGCTTGTGATATCAGCCAATATCGACGAGAAGCGCTGGCCGCCGCGCCAGCTTGCCGGAATCATCGACAACTGGAAAAACCGGGCCTGGACGCCGGAAAACGTGCCGGCGGCCGAGGCGGGCGCGTTCGACCACAAGGCGCTTGGCCTTTATTCGGAGTATCAGGCGCGGCTGCGCACGCTGAACGCGGCCGATTTCGGCGATCTGCTGTTGCATGTCGTCACGATATTCCAGCGGCACGAGGATGTGCTGGCCCGGTACCGCCACCGGTTCGGCTATATTCTGGTCGACGAATATCAGGACACCAACGTCGCGCAGTATCTGTGGCTGCGCCTGCTGGCCGGCGGACACCGCAACATCTGCTGTGTCGGCGACGACGATCAGTCAATCTATGACTGGCGCGGGGCAGAGGTGGGCAACATCCTGCGGTTTGAGAAGGATTTTCCGGGCGCGCGTGTGATCCGGCTCGAACAGAACTATCGCTCGACCCCGCATATCCTCGCCGCAGCCTCGGGTGTGATCGCCGCCAACAAGGGCCGGCTCGGCAAGACGCTCTGGACCGAGACGGAGGAGGGCGAGAAGGTTCGCCTGATCGGCCATTGGGACGGCGAGGAGGAGGCGCGCTGGATCGGCGAGGAACTTGAGGCGATGGGGCAGGGAACCCGCGGCATGCGCCCCCTCGGGCTCGAGGATTGCGCAATCCTGGTGCGCGCCAGCCACCAGATGCGCGCCTTCGAGGACCGGTTCCTGACCATCGGCCTGCCCTATCGGGTGGTCGGCGGGCCGCGGTTTTACGAACGGCTGGAGATTCGCGATGCGATGGCCTATTTCCGCCTCGCCGTCAGTCCCGATGACGATCTGGCGTTCGAGCGCATCGTCAACACCCCCAGACGGGGGCTTGGCGACAAGGCGCAGCAGAAAATCCAGATGGCGGCGCGGGCGAACGGCGTAGGCCTTGTCGACGGTGCGCGGATCCTGCTGGCGGCGAAGGGGCTGGGCGGCAAGGGTGCGGGCGAACTGTCGCATCTGATCGCCGGCATCGACCGCTGGTCGGCGCTGGCGCGCGACCCGGCGGTCAGCCATGTCGAGCTTGCCGAGCAGATCCTCGACGAATCCGGCTATACAGCGTTCTGGCAGAACGAAAAGACGCCCGAGGCGCCGGGGCGGCTCGAAAACCTCAAGGAACTGGTCAAGGCGCTGGAGAGCTTCGACAATCTTCAGGGGTTTCTCGAACATGTCGCCCTGATCATGGACAACGACACCGAGGATGCCGAGGAAAAGGTCACCCTGATGACGCTGCACGGCGCCAAGGGGCTGGAGTTTCCCGCCGTTTTCCTGCCCGGCTGGGAGGACGGGCTGTTCCCCAGCCAGCGCGCGATGGACGAGACCGGGCTCAGGGGGCTCGAGGAAGAGCGGCGCCTGGCCTATGTCGGCATCACCCGTGCCGAGGCGTTGTGCACTATTTCGTTCGCCGCCAACCGGCGGATTTATGGCCAGTGGCAATCGGCGCTGCCGTCGCGGTTCATCGACGAGTTGCCACAAGAGCACGTCGAGGTGCTGACCCCGCCGGGGCTTTATGGTGGCGGTTTCGGCGCAGCGGGCATGGCGCCGCAACAATCCGGCCTTCACGACAGGGCGGGACGGGCGGATGTCTATAACTCGCCGGGCTGGAAACGGATGCAGGCCCGCCGAGACCAGCGCGGAACGAGCCAGCCGAGGGAAGGCCGGAATGTGGTGATCGACCTTGACGCGGTATCGGCCTTTGCCCGGGGCGACAGGGTTTTCCACCAGAAATTCGGCTATGGCGCGGTGGTCGCGATCGAAGGGGACAAACTCGAGATCGCGTTCGACAAGGCCGGAACCAAGAATGTCGTGGCGAAATTTGTCGTGCCGGCGGCCTCTGCCGACGATGTGCCCTTTTGACCTGCGACACTTTGTGTGCCATCAATCGTCTGTGACCGGCGGGTGGGTCGGGTGAGTCGCGGAGTGGTTGCATGAAAATCCTGCTTGTCGAGGACGATCCTAACCTGAGGGCGCTGTGGGGACCGATTTTCGAGGAAGCCGGACATCAGACGTTTCAGGTCGCAACCGAAGGTTCCGCGCTCGCGGCGCTTCGGACCTCGGATTACGATCTGGTGGTGCTGGACCTGTGCGTTGCCGGGGGCGACACGCTGGGTGTTGCCAGTTACGCCACCTGCCGCAACCCCGATTGCAGGGTTGTCGTGGTCAGCGGGTCGGCCGCGCATTCCCGCGCAATGTTGTCTGCGGCGGCGCCCGCGGTGACAACCACGTTGCGCAAACCGGTGGACATAGAGGATCTTGAGGATGCCTGCCGGATCGTCACGCGCACCGCGCGCCGGATGCCGGTTACGGCGCTGATTGCCGCATCTGCCGAATATCGCCCCTGAAATCCGTCTCGCGGTTCGCGGCGGCCATCGCCGCCGCGCCTCTGTCTGAACGGATCTGCCCGGATCAGCGAATCTCGTCTGCGGCCTGAAGCGCAACTTCCCGGATCAGCGATCTGCAGAGCCCGATATCGGCCAGGTCGCGGTCGGTCATCGACGACAGTTCGTTGAAGGTCAGTTGATAGGCGCGCCGGCGCGCGCGCATCAGTTTCAGCGCTGCGGCCATTCTGGCGAAGCGTCCGGAAAGGCCGTCGAACCGGACGTTCGACGTGTTGGAAACATAGGTCATGTGGGTGTCCTTGAAGGGTGGCTGCCCCGGTGTCGTGGAGCGCGCGCTCCGCCCGGGCGGAAGCCGGCGCCGGCGCGTTGCGCGGCATTCCGGCGATTGTCTGGCGGTGGCGGCATCAGGGAGGAGGAGGACGCCGCCACCTTGTCAGAAAACCCAGGGAGGAGGAGGGGTTTCCCGATTTCCGTGTCGTTTCAGGCGCCGTAGGCGTTTTCGCGCGCCAGTTCGCGGATCATCGACCGGCTCAGCCCCAGATCGGCCAGCGCCCGATCCGAAAGGCCGGAAAGCTCCCGCACGGTCTGGCGATAGATCGCGTATTGCGCGTAACGTGCCCTGATCGTTTCCAGCGTGGAGGTAAACCAGTTGCCTTGACCGGCAAGCGCGACGTTGTTCGTTTCGAATGTCTTTTCCATCATTCTATCCTTTGTGGTTGCAGCGCCGACCGCGTCACCAATTACACTGCCTTCGTTAGCGCTACCTCTTGGCTTCAAGATAGACGGTGATGCCACCGGTTCAATCCGCATTTCGGCAATGCTGCCATGCAGCAATCGCAGGACTCATGAAACTTCAAGAAACAATCGTATCACTCGAAATTTTATGAATAATTTTTGAAATATAGCATTCTTGGCATCATTCGCAATCGCAGCATTTTTGCCGGGCGGGGCGAATTTCGGCCGCTCCGCAGCAGGTCGGCAAACGCATCCCGGTGCTTGACGAGGCGGGCGTGTCGCCTGTCGGTCCGGGAAGGCAAAGGGAATACAAAAAGGCGGCGACACCAGGGAGGAGGAGGGTGTCGCCGCCAAAAGACAGAAAACCCAGGGAGGAGGAAGGGTTTCCTGATCTCGTTCCGGCACCGCTGCGGGTGCCTTGAAACTTGTGCGGCAGCTCCAGGGAGGAGGAGGGAGCTGCCGCTGAAACAGAAAGCCCCGGGAGGAGGTGGGGTTCCTGTATTCCGTATCGAACGCACCGCATCGGTGCCGGGTGCCCCGCGTTCGGGGCCGAACAGGTGCGGCGCATCAGGGAGGAACGATGCCGCCGCCGAGACCGGAACCCAGGGAGGAGGACGGGTTTGCCTGTCTCGAACTCTGCCTGAACAATCCGATGGATCGTTCGGCCATGATCTGGTGGCGATGGCATCAGGGAGGAGGAAGATGCCATCGCCGTATCAGAAAACCCAGGGAGGAGGACGGGTTTCTGAAACTCTTGTCTCGTTCAGCCGCCGAAGGCGGTCCTGTGCGCTATCATATGGACACTGCGCCGGCTCAATCCAATATGTGCCAACTCGTCGTCCGTCAGCGCAGCGAAATCCCTGACCAGCCGACGATAGCTGTCCAACTGTTCAAATTTCGTCAACAGAGCAGCGAAAACCCTGCGGGTCGCAGCGCGACGCGGTTTGCCCGCCGTCCGTTGTGTCTCCGTCATTGCTTCAGCTTCCTGCTTCTGCACCCGGGCTTTCGGCTCGATTTGTCCCAGCTTGAACTTGCCGGTTGTTAGCGCCGCGAACCCGGAATGTTAGCGCCCTTCGTTGACTTCAAGATATCGTCCGGCGAGGTGTTTGCAATTGCTCTAAACTTCAATGCCGCTATGCAGCATTTGCATATGTCCTGCTGACCTGTTTTTGTGACATTGCGCCCCTTATCCGTGCAAGGTTGAAACTCGGCTTGCGTCGGGAGCATGGCGGTATAGGTCTGGACGGTGAAATTCGAGGAATTGGGGGAAATATGCCCGTAACGCGTGACGATGTTGTCAAGGTACTGCGCACGATCAACCTCGCCGATGGTGGCAATCTGGTCGCACGTGACATGGTGCGTGCGCTCGACGTCGATTCGAGCGGGGCGGTCCGTTTTGTCATCGAGGCCGAATCTCCTGACATGGCGCGGAGCATGGAGCCGGTGCGCCGGGCGGCCGAAGCTGCCGTTGCCGGGCTTGAGGGCGTATCGTCGGTATCGGTGGTGCTGACCGCGCACGGGCCGGCGGCGCGGCCGGCGCCTGCGGGTCCGCCGCCCGATCTCAAGATCGGCAAACACCCCTCGCCGCGCCAGCAGGCGGGGCCGGCCGCAATCCCAGGTGTCGACCGGGTAATCGCCGTCGGGTCGGGCAAGGCCGGGGTGGGAAAATCGACCGTTTCGGCCAACCTCGCCGTGGCGCTGGCGCGTCAGGGGCGCCGGGTCGGGCTTCTCGACGCCGATATATACGGCCCGTCGCAGCCGCGCATGATGGGGACCCACCGCCGCCCGTCTTCGCCGGACGGCAAGACGATCGAACCGCTCCGGGCGCATGGCGTGACCTTCATGTCGATCGGGCTCATGCTGAAGGAGGCCGAGGCGGTGATCTGGCGCGGCCCGATGCTGATGGGGGCGTTGCAGCAGATGATGGAGCAGGTCGCCTGGGGCGATCTCGACGTGCTGGTCATCGACCTGCCGCCGGGAACGGGCGATGTGCAACTCACGCTCGGGCAGCGCTACCGGACAACCGGCGCGCTGGTGGTCTCAACGCCGCAGGATGTGGCGCTGCTCGACGCGCGCCGCGCCATCGACATGTTCGGCAGGTTGAACGTGCCGGTGCTGGGCCTGATCGAGAACATGTCGACATATATATGTCCCAATTGCGGCCACGAGGCGCATCTGTTCGGGCACGGCGGCGTGGCGGCCGAGGCCGGAAAGCTCGGCGTGCCCTTCCTGGGGGAACTGCCGCTCGAACTCGAGACCCGGGTCGCCGGGGACGAGGGGCGCCCGATCGCCCTGGGCGACGGCCCGGCGGCGGAATCCTATGCGGCGATCGCCAGCCGCCTGATT
The DNA here is from genome assembly GCF_047971885.1 of Tropicimonas sp. Classification (NCBI taxonomy): domain Bacteria; kingdom Pseudomonadati; phylum Pseudomonadota; class Alphaproteobacteria; order Rhodobacterales; family Roseobacteraceae; genus Tropicimonas; species Tropicimonas sp. The sequence continues at coordinate 33,299 of NZ_JBKEAE010000183.1, forward strand.
GCCGAAAACAAGGCCTGACAGAACTGCCGATGGCCGGCCCGTGCCGGTGGGCGCGGGCACGGGTTCCGTGTGCCGGGCGGGTCTCATGGGAAATCATGGGCCGGACGATAAGAAGCGTGCCCACGCGCCGAATCTTCAGGCCGATAGCGCGGTGATTCGGCTGAATCGGGCCTGAAACCGGCGAATTTCGTCACCGGAAGTGGTCGGGAATCGCCCCTGTGGGCAGCATTCGCGGGATTTTATGGGTTTTTTCGTCCAAGATCCCGACGCCCATATATCGTGTTCCATTTCGGCTTGTGCGCAACCTGTACTCAAAATGAACCCCAAGACCCCTGCTTTTCGCGTTGTCTCAGGTCTGGAATACCCGTCCTGTGGGCTGTCGGCCCATAAAGTGGTATTGATTTCCATGAAATCCCACGGCATAAAGGATCACACGATGAGGACGGGCAGACAAAGGGGCGCAAGACCCCGGAACTTCCCAAAGTCAGGTTTCATACAGGCACCCGCTTTCATCGAACAAGAGATCCGACGCGTGAGCGAGCAGACATCCCCCCAGGTGGCACGCGCGATCGGACGCACCCAGCGATGGGACGAGGGCGGCGGACCGGACTTTGGCAGCAGTTCGGTCCGCCGTTTTCATTTCAGCCCCCGGGGTGGCTCCGGGGGCGGGACAGAGGCAGCAAGGGGCGCTGAAAGTGGCGCGACGGTTCAGAGGCGAAGGGCTCCACAAGGTGGACACGAAGGGCAGGGTCTCGATCCCGGCCCTGTTCCGCCGTGTGCTCGAAGCCAATGACGAGGAAGATGCCGATCCGAAATGTCCGAGCCTCGTCATCCACTACGGCCCTGCCGAGAGGCAGCATTTCATCGAATGCTACACGATGGCCGCCGCCGCCGAGGTCGATGCGCGTATCGCCGCGCTTCCCCGGGGATCGAAGGAGCGCCGGTTTCTCGAAAGCTATTTCCACGGCAAGTCGCAGCAGACCACGGTTGACGAAACCGGGCGGCTTGTCCTGTCGAAAGCGTTGCGCGATTTGCTCGGGTTGACCGACGAGGCGAAGTTCGTCGGTTCGGGCGACACCTTCAAGATCTGGAATCCGGGCACCTACGAGGCGGAAGTCGTTGCGAACGACGAGGAGATGCTCGACGATCTGCCGGAGGGTGCCGATCCGCTGACGATGCTGGAGGGGGGCGCGTTCTGAGCCATGGCCGCCGCCGCCCCGACCACCGGCCCCGCCACGCCGCACATCCCGGTTCTGATTGATCCTCTGATCGCGGCGGTCTCGCCGGTGGCGGGAATCTGGCTGGATGGAACCTTTGGCGCCGGCGGCTACGCGCGGCGCCTGCTTGATGCCGGCGCTGCGCGGGTGATCGGCGTGGATCGTGACCCGGATGCGCTGGCGCTGGCCGGTCCGCTTGCCGCCGAATATGGCGAGCGGCTGCGCCTGATCGAGGGGTGGTTCTCGGCGCTTGACGTGCTGGCGGGTACGCCGCTCGACGGGGTGGTACTGGATCTCGGCGTTTCCTCCATGCAGCTCGACCAGCCGGATCGCGGGTTCTCGTTCCAGAAGGACGGCCCGCTGGACATGCGGATGAGCGGCACCGGCCCGACGGCGGCCGATCTGGTCAACGGTTCGAGCGAAGCCGTGCTGGCCGATTACATCTATCACTATGGCGAGGAGCGTGCCGCGCGCCGCATCGCGCGGGCGATCGTCGCACGGCGGCCGTTCGGGCGCACCCTGCAACTGGCCGAGGTGGTTTCATCCTGTCTGCCACGGCCGAAGCCCGGGCAGATTCACCCCGCGACACGCACATTCCAGGGGCTCCGCATTGCGGTCAACGACGAGTTCGGCGAACTGATCGCCGGTCTGGCCGCGGCCGAACGGGCGTTGCGTCCGGGCGGGAAACTGGCGGTCGTCACCTTTCATTCGCTGGAAGATCGCGTGGTCAAGCGCTTCCTGCTGGCGCGGTCCGGGCATTCGGCGCGGCCGAGCCGGCACGCGCCCGAATCGGTGCCGGGCGAGGCGCAATTCCGTCTGATCTCGCGCAGGGCAATTGCGCCCACGGATGCCGAGGTGGCGCGCAATCCGCGCGCCCGCTCGGCGAAACTGCGCGTCGCCGAACGCACCGCTGCGCCGTCCGTCCCGGTCGACCGCGCCGCGATGGGCCTGCCGGGACCGAAGGACTGGTGGAGGGAGCCTGCATGAGAACCTTGTTTTACCTGACATCCGCGTTGGTTGTGATGGGGCTCGCGTTCTGGGCCTATCAGGAGAATTACCAGACCCAGTCCGCGCTCAAGCGGTCCGCCGCGCTCAAGCGCGAACTTGGGGAACTGCGCGAGACGCTGGCGGTGCTTGAGGCCGAATGGGCCTATCTCAACCGGCCGGCGCGGCTGGCCGAACTGGCCGAGATCAATTTCGACAGTCTGGGCCTGCTGCCGCTCAGGCCGGAACAGTTCGGCGCGGTCGAGCAGGTCGCCTATCCGCGGCCCGAGATCGATGTCACCGACCCCATCGAGATTGCCGGCAGATTGCACCCCGGAGAGGAATTTCCATGACCAGAACGCCGCTGCGCCCGCTGCCCCGGATTCTGTCGGCACGCGCCCGGGGTGAAAACCCCGACGCCATCGAGCGCGAGAACCTGCGGCTCAGACATGAAAAGATGCGGGACAAGGCGCGCCGCCGGGCCGAGGGGCGGCTTCTTGTGCTCGGGCTGTGCTTTTTCTGTGCCTTTACCGTCATCGGCGTGCGGATGGGGCTTTTGGCGGCGACCGAACCGTCCGAGGTTCAGATTGCCGATACCGGATCGGATATCGTGGCGCAGCGCGCCAACATCGTCGACCGCAACGGCCGGCTGCTGGCGACCAATCTGTCGACCCATTCTCTTTATGCCCAGCCGCAGCAGATGGTCGAGCCGCTGCGGGCTGCCGAGGAACTGGCGAAGATCTTTCCCGACCTCGACGCGGAAAAGCTCAAGGCGCAGTTCGCCGGCAAGCGCAAGTTCCTGTGGGTCAAGAAGAAACTCAGCCCCGAACAGATGCAGGCGGTTCACGACATCGGCGAACCGGGCCTGCTGTTCGGCCCGCGCGAGATGCGGCTCTATCCCAACGGGCGGCTGGCCGCCCATGTGCTGGGCGGTGCCAGTTTCGGCCGCGAGGGCGTGCATTCGGCCGAGGTCATCGGCACCGCAGGGGTCGAGAAGTACTTCGATGCCTGGCTGCGCGATCCGGCGAACAACGGCGCGCCGCTGCAGCTTTCGATCGACCTGACGGTTCAGGCGGCGGCGCGCGAGGTGCTCGAAGGCGGCATGCGGCTGATGAACGCCAAGGGCGCCAGCGTGGTGCTGATGGATGTGCACACGGGCGAAATCCTGTCGATGGTCTCGTTGCCCGATTTCGACCCGAACGACCGGCCGAAGCCGCTGGTCAAGGGCGATGCCGGCGACAGTCCGCTGTTCAACCGGGCGGTTCAGGGGGTTTACGAGCTTGGCTCGGTCTTCAAGATATTCGCCGCGACACAGGCGATGGATCTGGGGCTGGTCAACCCTGCCACGATCATCGACGCCAACGCGCCGATGCACTGGGGCAGGTTCAAGATCAAGGAATTCCACAACAAGAACTACGGTAGGCTTTCGGTAACCGACGTGATCGTGAAATCCTCGAACGTCGGAACGGCGAGGATGGCACTGGCGGTTGGCGGTGCGCGGCAGAAGGAATTTCTCGGGACGCTCGGTTTTCTCGAACCGACACCGCTGGAAATGGTCGAGGCGCCGACCGGCAAGCCGCTTGTCCCCAGCCGCTGGTCGGAGATCAGCACCATCACCATCTCCTACGGGCACGGGATCAGCGCCAGTCCGGTGCATCTGGCCGCCGGCTATGCCTCGATCCTGAACGGCGGCACGCGAATCAGGCCGACCCTTCTGCGTCAGGACGGGCCGCAGATGGGCCAAAGGGTCGTCTCGCCCGAGGCGTCGGCGGCCGCGCGCTCGATGCTGCGCCAGGTGGTCAGCCGCGGCACGGCGAGTTTCGGTGAGGTGCCGGGCTACGCGGTGGGTGGAAAGACCGGAACGGCCGACAAGCCCAAGCCGCGCGGCGGGTATTACAAGGACAAGGTTGTGGCGACCTTCGCCTGCATATTCCCCGCCTACGATCCCCGATACGTGCTGATCCTGACGCTCGACGAACCGGTCGAAACCTCGGGCAGCCAGCCGCGCCGCACCGCCGGCTGGACGTCGGTTCCGGTCGCCGCCGAGATGATCCGCCGTACCGCGCCGCTTCTGGGCCTCATGCCGGCCGAGGAACCGGAACCGGCGCCGGCCGTTGTCCGCGTATCGAATTGACCGGTGGACCCGGCGTGGAAAACGCCGGAAAAGGGGGAAAGAACAAAGACCGGGGGAGGTCGCGAATGACGGTAGAGCAGGTAAAATCGCTGGCGCAACTCGGGCTCACCGCACAGGGGGGCGACGACGCGCGGGTTACGGGGCTTGCCGTCGACAGCCGCGAGGTCAAGCCCGGCTATCTGTTTGCCGCCCTGCCCGGCACCCGCATCCACGGGGCCGAATTTGCCGGCTATGCGCTTCGCATGGGGGCGGGTGCGATCCTGACCGACAGCGCGGGTGCGCGGATCGCCGCCGCCGAACTGGCGGATCACCCCGCCGCGCTGGTCATCGCCGAGGATCCGCGCGCCGCGCTGGCCGGCGCGGCGGCGCTCTGGTTCGAGGCGCAGCCGGACGTGATGGTGGCGGTTACCGGGACCAACGGCAAGACCTCGGTGGCGAGCTTCACGCGCCAGATCTGGTCGGCGATGGGGTTTTCGGCGATCAACATCGGCACGACCGGGGTCGAGGGCGCGTGGGAGGCCCCGTTGCACCATACCACGCCAGAGCCGGTCACCCTGCATCGCCTGCTGGCCGAGGCCGTGGCGCACGGCGTGACCCATGCGGCGATGGAGGCGTCGTCGCACGGGCTGGCGCAGCGGCGGCTCGACGGTGTGCGTCTGGTGGCGGCGGGCTTTACCAACTTGACGCAGGATCATCTCGATTATCACCCCGATCTCGATGCCTATTTCGCCGCCAAGGCAAGCCTTTTCACCCGCGTCCTGAGCGAGGACGGCGTGGCCGTGATCGAGGCGGATTCGGCGCGTGGCGCCATGATGGCCGATATCGCCGACGCCGCCGGGCTCGAGGTGATCCGCGTCGGGCGTGGCGCCGGCTGCCAGTTGCGCCTGCTTGGCCTGCGCTTCGATGATACCGGGCAGGACCTGCGCTTTTCGTGGAACGGGACGGTGCGGCAGGCGCGCCTGCGGCTGATCGGCGGTTTCCAGTCCGAGAACGTGATGGTCGCGGCGGGGCTGGCCATCGGGTCGGGCTGCGATCCGGTCGAGGTCTTCAACGTCTTGCCGCAGCTTCGGGGGGTGCGCGGACGCATGCAGCTTGTCGCGACGCGCGACAACGGCGCGCCGGTCTATGTCGATTACGCCCATACGCCCGATGCGCTGGCCACCGCGCTCGCGGCGCTCAGGCCGCATGTCATGGGTCGGCTGATCTGCGTTTTCGGCGCCGGCGGCGACCGGGATCGGGGCAAGCGCCCGCTGATGGGCGCGGCGGTCGCCGAAAACGCCGACGTGGCCATCGTGACCGACGACAATCCGCGCGGCGAAGACCCGGCGGCGATCCGGGCCGCGGTGATGCAGGGCTGCCCCGACGCGACCGAGGTGCCCGACCGGGCCGAGGCGATCCTGCGCGGGGTCGATGCGTTGCAGCCGGGCGATGCGCTGCTGATTGCCGGCAAGGGGCACGAAACCGGCCAGACGGTGGGCGATGTCGTCTATCCCTTCGACGATGCGGAGCAGGCAAGCGTGGCGGTGGCCGCGCTCGACGGGCACCTGACATGAGCGCGCTCTGGACATCCGGGGATGCGGCAGGGGCGACCGGCGGGCGTTTGACCGCACCGTGGCAGGCAACCTCGGTTTCCATCGACAGCCGCACGCTCGAGCCCGGCGCACTGTTTGTCGCGCTGAAGGATGCGCGCGACGGGCACGATTTTGTCGCGTCGGCACTGGAGAACGGGGCCGCCGCCGCGCTGGTCAGCCGTATGCCCGAAGGTGTCTCGCCCGATGCGCCGCTGCTCGTCGTACCCGATGTGCAACGGGCGCTCGAGGCGCTCGGCGCGGCCGGCAGGGCGCGCAGCAGGGCCCGGGTCATCGGCATCACCGGCTCGGTCGGCAAGACATCGACCAAGGAGATGTTGCGGATCGTGCTGGCCGGTCAGGGCAGGGTGCATGCCGCCGAGAAAAGCTACAACAACCACTGGGGTGTGCCGCTGACGCTGGCGCGCATGCCCGCCGATGCCGATTTTGCCGTGATCGAGATTGGCATGAACCACCCGGGCGAGATAGCGCCGCTGGCCCGCCTCGCCGGTCTCGATGCGGCGGTGATAACCAATGTCGCACCGGTTCACCTTGCCGCTTTCGACAGCGTGGAGGGGATCGCGGCAGAGAAAGCCGCCATCCTCGAAGGGCTGAAAATGGGCGCGCCGGCGGTTCTCAACGCCGATATCGCAACCTCGCCGATCCTCTTTGCCGCGGCGCGGGCGCATGGCGCGCGAATCGTCGGGTTCGGCGAACAGGGCCGGGAAGCGCTGCTGCGCGATGTGCTGGTGCAGGGCGGGCAGATTGTGGTCCGGGCGGATCTGCACCTGACCCCCGAATCCGCCCCGATGCCGGTCATGTTCCGCCTGCAATCGCCGGGCAGGCATTTTGCGATGAACGGGCTGGCCGCGCTTGCGGTGGCCGGCGCGCTTGGCGCCGATCCGGCCATGGCCGCTGCCGATCTGGGGCGCTGGGTTCCCTATGCCGGGCGGGGTGCGCGCGAGACGATCACGCTCGATATCGTCGAGGATTCGCTGCAATTCGATCTCATCGACGATTCCTACAACGCCAACCCCGCCTCGGTCAGCGCCGCGCTCGACATGCTGGCCGCCTCCGGCCCGGTCGATGGTATCGGGCGCATCGCGCAGGGGCGCCGGATCGCCATACTCGGCGACATGCTCGAACTCGGGTCGGACGAGGTGGCGCTGCATGCGGCGCTTGCGACGCACCCGGCGATTGCCGATCTCGACAAGATCCACTGTGTCGGGCCGCGGATGAAGGCCATGTGGGACGCGCTGCCGCCGCAACGGCGCGGCCGCTGGGCGGAAGACAGCAAGGCCATGGCGCCCGAAATGCACCGCCTGCTCGACGCGGGCGACATCGTGCTGGTCAAGGGGTCGCTTGGCATGCAGATGGCGCGGATCGTTGACGCGATACGGAAACTGGGCCAACCGGTTCCGAAAGAATATTGAAAGGCAGGCGATGTTCTATTGGCTGACGAATTTTTCCGACGGCGGCGACTTCTTCAACCTGTTCCGCTACATCACCTTTCGCACCGGCGGGGCGTTCTTTACCGCGCTGGTCTTCGGTTTCCTGTTCGGCCGGCCGCTGATCGACCTGTTGCGCCGCAGCCAGGGCAAGGGCCAGCCGATCCGCGAGGACGGCCCCGAAAGCCATTTTTCCAAGGCAGGAACGCCGACCATGGGAGGTGTGCTGATACTGGGCGCGGTGGTGATGGCGACGTTGCTATGGGCGCGGCTGTCGAACCCCTATGTCTGGATCGTGCTGTTCGTGACCATGGCCTTCGGCCTCATCGGCTTCGCCGACGACCATGCCAAGGTGTCCAGGGCGAATACGGCGGGCGTGTCGGGGCGGATCCGGCTGGGCGCGGGCTTCCTGATCGCGGCTGTCGCGGCGGCGGCGGCGGCGTATTTCCATCCGCCCGAACTGACCAACCAGCTTGCCCTGCCGATCTTCAAGAACGTGCTGATCAATCTCGGCATCCTGTTCATTCCGTTTTCGATGCTGGTGATCGTCGGTTCGGCCAATGCGGTGAACCTGACCGACGGGCTGGACGGGCTGGCCATCATGCCTGTGATGATCGCGGCCGGAACGCTGGGGGTGATCGCCTATGTGGTGGGCCGCACCGACTATACCGAATATCTGGGCCTGCATTACGTGCCGGGCACGGGCGAATTGCTGATCTTCGTCGCCGGGCTGATCGGCGGCGGGCTGGGGTTTCTCTGGTACAACGCGCCGCCGGCGGCGGTGTTCATGGGCGATACCGGCAGCCTCGCGCTCGGCGGTGCGCTGGGAGCGATCGCCGTCTCGACCAAGCACGAAAACGTTCTGGCCATCGTCGGCGGACTGTTTGTGGTCGAGGCGCTTTCAGTCATCATCCAGGTGCTTTATTTCAAGCGCACCGGCAAGCGGGTGTTCCTGATGGCGCCGATCCATCACCATTTCGAAAAGCGCGGCTGGGCCGAACCGCAGATCGTCATCCGCTTCTGGATCGTCTCGCTGGTGCTGGCCCTGATCGGGCTGGCGACGCTGAAGTTGCGATGATCGGGGTGAACCAGCGTGCCAAACGCAAAATTCCCCAAGGGCCAGCTAGTGCGCCAGCGTGCACGCACTGAGCACTGGAAACTGCTCGGCGAGGAAACGATCCGGATTGCCGAGATTCTTGCGCTGTTTGTCCTGTTTGCGACGCTGGCCTGGGTGGCATACGGCCTCAATTCCTGTGCCGACAATCGTCGTTCAGAGTATCTTACCGGTGTCATGGTCGCAGTGGCGGGAGCGATGTGTCTGTTTCTTGCCCTATATCCTCTCGGAGGAGTGGTTAAAGGTATGGAAATCGCTGTCAGAGATGCTTTTTTGCCCGGAATGGGTTATGCTGTTCTGGGCTTCATCACCATCGTTTTTTCGGTTTCCCTGGCCTTTGTGTTCTCGGCGAGTGAGGGTTTTGATGTTGCTTCCAAACTCTGCAAAAATGAAGCGAACATGGAGTGGAACCTGCCGGAGACGATCGAAGTGAGTGGCACGCATTGATCCCCGTACTTGGTATCGAAAAACTCACCGTCGCCATCCTCGGCCTCGGTCGTTCCGGCCTGACGGCGGCGCGGGCGGTGCAGGCAGGCGGCGGGCGCGCCGTCTGCTGGGACGACGGGGCGCCGGGGCGCGAGCGGGCCGGGGCCGAGGGGTTCGAACTGCGTGATTTTACCCGCCCGGGCGCGCTCGACGATGTGGCGATGCTGGTCACCTCGCCCGGTATCCCGCATCTTTATCCTGCCCCGCACCCCGCCATCGCGGCGGCGCTTGGGGCGGGGGTGCCGGTCGATAACGATATCGGCCTTTTCTTCCGTTCGCTGGCCGTGCCCGAATGGGACAGCTTCGATGTGCCGCCCAGGGTGGTGGCGGTGACCGGCTCGAACGGCAAAGCGACCACGGCGGCGCTGATCGCGCATCTGCTCGATGCCGCCGGGCGCGAGGTGCAGCTTGCCGGCAACATCGGGCGCGGGGTTCTGGATATCGACCCGCCGGGCGACGGCGGGGTGGTGGTGCTGGAACTCAGCTCGTACCAGACCGATCTGGCCCGCGCGCTGACGCCCGATATCGCCGTCTTCACCAACCTGTCGCCCGACCACCTCGACCGGCATGCCGGCTATGGCGGTTATCTGGCGGCCAAACGGCGGCTCTTTGCCGAGGGCGGGCCGGACCGCGCGGTGATCGGCGTGGACGAGACCGAGGGGTTGTTCCTTGCCGGCCAGATCGCCGAAGGCCCTTCCGACGACCGGGTGATCCGGGTGTCGGCGGCCCGCAGGCTTGCCGGGCCGGGCTGGTCGGTTTTCGCCCGCAAGGGGTTTCTCAGCGAATATCGCAAGGGGCGGCAGGTCGCCTCGATCGACCTGCGCGGGGTGCGCGGTCTGCCGGGGGCGCATAACCACCAGAATGCCTGCGCCGCCTATGCGGTCGCGCGTTCGCTGGGCCTTGCGCCGCGGGTGATCGAACAGGGCCTGCACGGTTATGCCGGCCTGCCGCATCGCAGCCAGATCGTGGCAGTCAGGGATGGCGTGACCTTTGTCAACGACAGCAAGGCGACCAATGTCGACAGTGCCGCGCGCGCGTTGCAGGCCTTCGGCCGTATCCGCTGGATATGCGGCGGGCTGGAAAAGGGTGGCGGGCTCGACGGGTTGCACCCCCATCTCGGCAATGTCGCGCGCGCCTATGTGATCGGGCGTGAGGCCGGACATTTCGCCATGGGGTTGGGGCAGGGGGTCGAGGCCGAGATCTGCGGCACGATGGAGAATGCGGTTGCCCGCGCGGTGGCCGATGCCCAACCGGGCGAGACCGTTCTGCTGGCCCCGGCGGCGGCCAGCTTCGACCAGTACGACAGTTTCGAGCGGCGCGGCGAGGATTTCGTCGCCCGGCTTCGGACGCTGGGGATCGGGGAGGATATCGACGGCTGAGGAGAATGGTGGCCAGGTTCGCCGCCAGGCGCTTTGCCAACGTCAGTACCAGTTTCAAAATCGTGCTCGGATGTGGTTGGCATAATGTGCCAAGTTCCGGGGTTGGAGCGCCTGTCCACTGCCATGCGCTGGCGCGTCTTGCGCAACACTCGGATAACAGCAATGTCCGCCGCGCCGGCCTTGTGCCGAGATATCGTGTATCGGGAAATTACCCGGGGCGATGGTGCGGGCAGCGCTTCCCGGTCCGGTAAAACGTCGGAATGCGACAGGAGGGCTTACCTTTCCCTGTCGGCGATGGCGGTCCCGGCCGCCCAGCCCGACGACCATGCCCACTGGAAGTTGAAGCCGCCGAGCCAGCCGGTCACATCGATGCATTCGCCGACGAAATAAAGCCCCGGAACCTCGCGCGCCTCCATCGTCCGCGACGAGAGCGCGCCGGTGTCGACCCCGCCGAGCGTCACCTCGGCGGTGCGGTAGCCTTCGCTGCCCGAAGGGGTCAGCCGCCAGTCGGAAATGGCGCGTGCCAGCCGGCGCAGCGCATTGTCGTTCTGATCGGCAAGGTTTCCCGTCAGCCCCGTTTCCGCGATGACAAGCTGCGCCAGCCGTGCCGGCAGAAGGTCCGCAAGCCCGGTCGATAGCGCCCGGCGGCCATGCGCCGCACGCCGCTGCCGCAGGATGTCGAAAGGATCGGTGCCGGGGCAGAGATCGACCGCGATCGGATCGCCCTCGCGCCAGCAGGACGAGATTTGCAGGATCGCCGGTCCGGACAGCCCACGATGGGTGAAAATCAGCGCCTCGCGGAAGGCTGCGCCGTTGCACGAAACCTCCGCTTCAGCCGAAACGCCAGCCAGCGGTTTCAGTTTTTCGAGCGTGGCTCCGCCGAAGGTCAGCGGAACAAGGGCCGGCCGGGTTTCGGTGACGGGAATGCCGAAGGTCTCCGCAATCGAGTAGGCAAGCCCGGTCGCGCCCATCCCGGGGATGGACTTGCCCCCGGTCGCCACCACGAGGTTGCGCGCCCGGACCATCGTTTCGCGCGCTCCCCGGCGGAGGTGGACGGCAAAGCCGCCGGCATCCCGCCGGATTTCGCCAATTCCGGTGCCGAGCCACAACTCCGCGCCGGCACGGACCATCCCGGCGCGAAGCATCGCCACGATTTCCGCCGCCGATCCGTTGCAGAACAGCTGACCAAGGGTCTTTTCGTGCCAGGCGATCCCGTGGCGTTCCACCAGTTCGATGAAATCCCACTGCGTGTAGCGTCCAAGCGCCGATTTGCAGAAATGCGGGTTGGCGCCCAGAAAGTTGCCGGACGTGGTGTGGAGATTGGTGAAGTTGCAGCGCCCGCCGCCCGAGATGCGGATCTTCTCTCCCGGGGCCCGTGCGTGATCCACCACCAGACAGCGCCCGCCCGCATGGGCGGCGCACATCATGCCGGCGGCGCCGGCGCCGAGAATGATCGTATCGACCTGCATGGCTCTCCTGACCACGCGCGGCAGGGTGGTGCAAGCCGCGCCGGTGGCCGGGGTAGTGCGAATGGCGTCATTTTACTGGATTAATGGCTTTCTGCGGGCTACACTTCGCACAGACCCGGAAAACCGGGCAGAGGCAGAGTGGCAGTAATTTCATGACGGAAATGGTCTACGGAGCCGCGCCCGTACGGGCTGGCGATCCGGTATTACCGCGCTGGTGGCGGACGGTCGACAAATGGTCGATGTCCGCGATCCTGATCCTTTTTGGCATAGGGTTGTTGCTGGGGCTGGCCGCGTCGCCGCCGCTCGCCGCGCGCAACGGACTCGACTCGTTCTATTACGTGCAACGGCAGGTGTTTTTCGGCGGGTTGTCGATTCTGGTCATGCTGTGGGTGTCGATGCTGTCGCCCGCGCTCGTCCGCCGGCTTGCCGTACTGGCGTTCTTCGCGGCATTCGCCTCGCTGGTCGTCCTGCCGTTCCTCGGAACCGATTTCGGCAAGGGCGCGGTGCGCTGGTATTCGCTCGGCTTTGCATCGGTCCAGCCGTCGGAATTTCTCAAGCCCGTCTTCGTCGTCTTCGCCGCCTGGCTCATGGCGGCGAGTCAGGAGGTGAACGGCCCGCCGGGCAAGTCGATTTCCTTTGTTCTCGTGATCATGATCGTGGCGCTTCTGGCGCTGCAGCCCGATTTCGGGCAGGCGGCGCTGACATTGTTTGCCTGGGGGGTGATGTATTTCGTCGCCGGGGCTCCGATCTTCCTGCTGGTGGTCATCGCCGCCGGTGTGGTCGGGGTCGGGATGACGGCCTATAACGCGTCGGAGCATTTCGCCCGCCGGATCGACGGCTTCCTGTCGCCCGAGGTCGATCCGCGCACCCAGCTCGGCTATGCCACCAATGCCATTCAGGAGGGCGGTTTCTTCGGTGTCGGCGTTGGCGAGGGGCAGGTGAAATGGTCGCTGCCCGATGCGCATACCGATTTCATCATCGCCGTTGCCGCCGAGGAGTACGGCCTGGTTCTGGTGATCCTCATCATCGCACTCTATACGCTGATCGTCTCGCGCTCTCTTTTCCGGCTGATGCGCGAACGCGATCCGTTCATCCGGCTGGCCGGAACGGGGCTTGCCTGCATGTTCGGCGTGCAGGCGATGATCAACATGGGGGTTGCGGTGCGTCTGCTGCCGGCCAAGGGGATGACCCTGCCGTTCGTCAGCTACGGCGGATCGTCGCTGATCGCGGGCGGGATCGCGGTTGGCATGTTGCTCGCCTTCACCCGCAAACGGCCGCAGGGCGAGATCGCCGATATCTTCCAGCGCAGGGTTCCGTGATGGCCGCGCCGCTTCTGGTCATTGCCGCGGGTGGAACGGGCGGGCACATGTTTCCCGCGCAGGCACTGGCCGAGGCGATGCTCGGTCGCGGCTGGCGGGTGCGGCTTTCCACCGATGCGCGCGGCGCGCGCTACGCGGGCGGATTTCCCGAAGAGGTCGGGATTGTCGAGACCGCTTCGGCGACCTTTGCTCGCGGCGGTGCGGCGGCGAAGGCGGTTGTCCCCTTGCGCATAGCGGGCGGGGTGATGGCCGCTGCAACCCGGATGATGCTGGACCGGCCGGCCATTGTGGTGGGTTTCGGCGGTTATCCGGCGATCCCTGCGATGTCGGCGGCGTGGGCGCTGCGGCTGCCGCGGATGATCCACGAGCAGAACGGCGTTCTCGGCCGGGTCAACGAGGTATTCGCCGGCCGCGTCGATGCGATCGCCTGCGGGACATGGCCGACCGGCCTTCCCGACGGGGTCGAGGGGGTCCATACCGGCAACCCGGTTCGGGCCGCCGTCATGGAACGGGCCGGCGCGCCCTATATTCCGCCGGGCGATTACCCGATGTCGATCCTCGTGATCGGCGGCAGCCAGGGCGCGCGCGTTCTCTCCGATGTGGTACCCCCGGCGATTGCCGCCCTGCCGATGGACATGCTCCGCCATATCCGCATCGCGCACCAGGCGCGGGGCGAGGATATGGAGCGGGTGGCCAAATATTATGCCGACCATGCGATCGACGCCGACGTGCAGCCGTTCTTCGACGACGTTCCCGCCCGCATGGCCGAGGCGCAGCTTGTCGTCTCGCGCGCCGGCGCGTCGTCGATTGCCGATATCAGCGTGATCGGGCGGCCATCGATCCTGATCCCCTATGCCGCCGCGGCGGGCGATCACCAGACCGCCAACGCGCGCGGGCTGGTCGATGCCGGCGCCGCGATCCTGATTCCCGAATCGGCGCTTGCGGTCGATGCGCTTTCCGAGCAGATAGCGACCGTTCTTTCGCAGCCGCGCGGTGCCACCCTGATGGCGCAGGCCGCGCTGGCGCAGGGGCGCGCCGATGCGACGGAACGGCTGGTCGAAATGGTCGAGGACTTGTCCGGCCGGAAATGAACATAAATGACATTGAGAGACGAGCATAGATCATGGACGGAAGCACGCTGATGAACGCGGTCACCAAACTGCCCACCGATGTCGGGCCGATCCACTTCGTCGGGATCGGCGGCATCGGCATGTCGGGGATCGCCGAGGTGCTGATGACCCATGGCTATTCCGTCCAGGGTTCGGACCTGAAAGCCTCGAAAATCACCGAACGGCTGGAGCGGCTCGGGGCGCGGGTGTTCATCGGCCAGCGGGCGGAAAATCTCGACGGCGCCGAGGTTGTGGTGATCTCCTCGGCGATCAAGCCGGGCAATCCCGAACTGGACGAGGCGCGGCGGCATGGCCTGCCGGTGGTGCGCCGGGCCGAGATGCTGGCCGAACTGATGCGCCTGAAATCGAATGTCGCCGTCGCCGGCACCCACGGCAAGACGACCACCACCACCATGGTGGCGACACTTCTCGATGCCGGCGGGATCGACCCGACTGTGATCAACGGCGGTATCATCCATGCCTACGGCTCGAACGCGCGGGCCGGGCAGGGCGAGTGGATGGTGGTCGAGGCCGACGAGAGCGACGGCACCTTCAACCGCCTGCCTGCTACCATTGCCATCGTCACCAACATCGACCCCGAGCATATGGAGCACTGGGGTTCGATCGAGAATCTGCGCCAGGGATTTTACGACTTCGTGTCGAACATCCCGTTCTACGGGCTGGCCGTCTGCTGCACCGATCACCCAGAGGTGCAGGCGCTTGTCGGCCGGATCACCGACAGCAGGGTGATGACCTTCGGCTGCAACGCCCAGGCCGACGTGCGCGCGGTGAACCTGCGCTCTCAGGGCGGGGTGGCGCATTTCGATATCGAACTTCACGCCGAGGATGCGGTGATCGAGGAGTGCACGCTGCCGATGCCGGGCGATCACAACGTCTCGAACGCGCTCGCGGCGGTGACGGTGGCGCGCCATCTGGGCATGAAGCGCGATGAGATTCGCGCCGCCCTGGCGGATTTCGGCGGGGTCAACCGGCGCTTCACCCGTGTGGGCGAGGTGAACGGTGTCACCATCATCGACGATTACGGGCACCACCCGGTCGAGATCGCGGCGGTGCTGAAAGCGGCGCGTCAGGCCAGTGACGGCCGGGTGATCGCGGTGCACCAGCCGCACCGCTACTCGCGCCTGTCGAACCTGTTCGAGGAATTCTGCGCCTGTTTCAACGAGGCCGACGTGGTTGCCATCGCCGAGGTCTATGCCGCCGGCGAGGATCCGATCGAGGGCGCCGATCGCGACGCACTGGTCGCCGGGCTGGTCCGCCACGGCCACCGCCATGCGCGGGCGCTGCTGAGCGAGGACGATCTGGAACGGCTGGTGCGCGAGCAGACCCGGCCCGGCGATATGGTCGTGTGTCTCGGGGCCGGCACGATCAGCGCATGGGCGAACAATCTGCCGGAGCGGCTGAACCGCTGATGGAAGGGCGGCCGCCGCAACGCGGGCCGGGGCCATGATGAAGGTACGTTGCCGGCGGCTTTCCGCGTACTTCGCTTCGGCGCGGGCAACCGGCCGCGTTACCTGCGGCGGCCATGCGCGGGGGAGCCGATGAACAGTTCGCTGCTGCTGGTCTGCCTCTGGGTGATCGTCGCGTCGGTTCTGGCGATAATACCGTCACGCCACGGGCACTGGCCGGCAGCGGTAATGCTGATCGTTGCCGGCGTTCCCCTGCTTGGCTATGTGACCTATCAGAATGGCGCGCTGGTCGGATTGCTGGTTCTGGCGGCAGGCGCGTCGGTCCTGCGCTGGCCACTGGTTTTCCTGTGGCGGCGCCTGCGCAAACGATACTCGAAACGGCACGGGGCCGAACCGGAGGTTTAGCAGTGGCATTGCCCGGGGAAATGGAGGTTCGCGGAACGCTTCAGGCGAACCAGCCGCTCGACCGGCTGACCTGGCTGCGGGTCGGCGGGCCGGCCGAGTGGCTGTTCCAGCCCGCCGATCGTGACGATCTCTGCCACTTCCTGTCCCGTCTCGATCCGGCAATCGCGGTATTTCCCATCGGCGTCGGATCGAACCTGATCGTGCGCGATGGCGGGATTCGCGGGGTGGTGATCCGGCTGGGGCGCGGGTTCAACGATATCGCCTGTTCAGGCGGCGTGGTGACCGCCGGAGCGGCGGCGCTTGACGCGCATGTGGCGCGCAGGGCGGCGTCGGCGGGGCTGGATCTGACCTTCCTGCGCACCATTCCGGGTGCCATTGGCGGCGCGGTCAGGATGAACGCGGGCTGCTATGGCAGCTACATCGCCGACCACCTGATCGACGCCGAGGCGGTGACGCGGGGCGGCGATATCGTCCGGCTGACCCCCGATGCGCTGGATTTCCGCTATCGCCACACGGCGCTGCCGCCCGGCTGGGTGGTGACCGGGGCGCGGTTTCGTGCTGCGCCGGGCGATCCGGACGCGCTGGCGCGGCGGATGGACGAGCAGATCGCCAGGCGTGACGCCAGCCAGCCGACACGGGAGCGTTCGGCCGGCTCGACCTTCCGCAATCCGGCCGGATTCAGCTCGACCGGGCGCGACGACGACACGCACGAACTCAAGGCATGGAAGGTCATCGATGACGCAGGCATGCGGGGCGCCCGGCTCGGCGGTGCGCAAATGTCCGAAAAACACAGCAACTTTCTGCTGAACGCCGATAATGCCACTGCCGCCGAGCTTGAGGGGCTGGGCGAACTGGTTAGAAAAAATGTTTACCGTAACAGCGGTATAGAGCTAGAGTGGGAAATCATGAGGGTCGGTGAACCGGCCCCGGAGTCCGGCCGGGAAAACTGATCCGGCAAACAGGCAGCGGAACGGCGGCGCCAGGCGGCCTTCCATCGGAATAATCGGGAAAACCCCTGATTTAACAGGGAATCCCGGGAAACGAGGCGGGTATGTCGAGCAGGACAGACCCCAGTGTGGCGGTCCTCATGGGGGGGCCTTCGGCGGAACGCGAGGTATCGCTTTCCTCCGGGCACGAATGTGCGGCGGCACTGCGGGGCGAGGGATTTCAGGTCACCGAACTGGACGCGGGTCCGGATCTTGCGGCGCGTCTGGCCGGATTGCGGCCCGATGTCGCCTTCAACGCGCTGCACGGACGCTGGGGCGAGGATGGCTGCGTGCAGGGCCTGCTGGAATGGCTGCGCATCCCCTATACCCATTCCGGCGTGCTGGCCTCGGCGCTGACCATGGACAAGGAGCGGACCAAGGCCGCCTATCGCGCGGCCGGCCTGCCGGTGGCGGAAAGCCGGCTGGCCTGTGCCGCCGAGGTGCGCGCCCGCCATGTGATGGAGCCGCCCTATGTGGTGAAGCCCTATAACGAAGGCTCGTCGGTCGGGGTCTATCTGGTGCACGAGGCGGCCAATGGCCCGCCGCAGCTTTCCCCCGACATGCCCGAAATCGTCATGGTCGAGAAATTCGCCCCGGGCCGGGAGCTGACCACAACCGTCATGGGCGACCGCGCGCTGACCGTCACCGATATCCTGACCGACGGCTGGTACGATTACGACGCGAAATACAAGCCGGGCGGCTCGCGCCACGTTCTGCCGGCGGATGTGCCGCAGGAGATTTTCGACGCCTGCCTCGATTTTGCCCTGCGTGCCCACAAGGCGCTCGGCTGCCGGGGCATCAGCCGCACCGATTTCCGCTGGGACGAGGCGCGCGGGCGCGACGGGCTGGTGCTGCTGGAGACCAACAACCAGCCGGGCATGACGCCGACCTCGCTCGCCCCCGAACAGGCGGCCCATTGCGGGATCGGCTTCGGGGCGCTCTGCCGCTGGCTGGTGGAGGATGCCTCGTGCGATCGCTAGGCTCCGAAACCGCCCTTCCGCGGCGCGATCCAGCGCCCTCGCGCTGGTCCTACCGGCTCAACCGGATGTGGCTGACGCCGGGCTACCGGCGGCTGCTCCGCCTCGGCGTGCCGGCGTGCCTGATCGCGGCGGCGGCATTGTGGTTCGTTTCGGATGACAGCCGCGTGCAGGCCTATGGCGAACGGTTTCAGGAACTGGTTCGCACCATCGAGGAGCGGCCGGAATTCATGGTAAACATGATGTCGGTCGACGGCGCCTCGCCCGAACTGGCCGAGGCGATCCGCGCCGAGCTTCCGATCCGTTTCCCGGTCTCGTCGTTCGACCTCGATCTCGATGCGATGCGGCTGAAGGTCGAGGGGTTCAATGCCGTCGAGTCTGCCCATATCCGCATCCGTCCCGGCGGAACGCTTGTCGTCGAGGTGGCCGAACGCCAGCCGGTCGTCGTCTGGCGGCACGCCTCGGGGCTGACGCTGCTCGACCGGACCGGCCATGTCGTCGCCGGGACCGGGCTTCGCAGCGACTGGCCCGACCTGCCGCTGATCGCCGGGCAGGGGGCGGAGCGCGTGGTTTCCGAGGCGCTGGAGATTTTCGCCGCCGCCGACCCGTTTCAGGATCGGGTCCGCGGCCTCGTTCGCATGGGCGAACGGCGCTGGGACGTGGTGCTGGACCGCAACCAGCGCATCCAGCTTCCCGAGCAGGGCCCGGTGGCGACGGTCGAGCGGATCATCGCGCTCGACACGGCGCGCAAGATGCTGGAGCGCGACATTTCCGTTGCCGATTTCCGCAACCCGGGCCGGCCGACCCTGCGGCTCAACGCCGACGCCTACAACGAACTTTACAATATCAACGACGAGGCGCCCGGAGGCGCGAGCGAATGACCGATCTTTATCAGTCTCAGCGCATGATGCGGCGGATGAGAAAGCAGGCGATGGATCGCGGGGTGATCGCGATCCTCGATGTGGGCTCATCCAAGATTGCCTGTCTTGTGTTGCGGTTCGACGGCGCGATGCCGGCGGGCGGCAAGGACGGGGTCGGCTCGCTGGCCGGGCAGTCGAGCTTCCGTGTCATCGGCGCGGCAACGACCCGCTCGCGCGGAATCCGTTTCGGCGAGATCGAATCGATGCCCGAAACCGAGCGCGCGATCCGCACCGCCGTGCAGGCGGCGCAAAAGATGGCCGGCGTTCGCGTCGATCATGTGATCGCCTGCATCTCGGGGGCGCGGCCGCGCAGTTACGGCCTCGACGGGCGTGTGGAACTGGGCGATTCCATCGTCCGCGAAGACGATGTGAGCCGGGTTCTGGCGGCCTGCGCGGTGCCGGAATTCGGCAACGGGCGCGAGGTGTTGCACGCCCAGCCGGTGAATTTCGCCATCGACCACCGGACGGGGCTGGGCGACCCGCGCGGCCAGATGGGCAATTCGCTGGCCGTCGACATGCATGTTCTGACGGTCGAGACCGGCGCGCTGCAGAACCTGCTCTATTGCGTCAAGCGCTGCGATCTGGAACTGGCGGGGCTGGCCAGTTCGGCCTATGTCGCGGGGATCTCGGCAATGGTCGAGGACGAGCAGGAGCTTGGCGCAGCCTGCATCGATCTGGGCGGCGGTGCGACGGGGATTTCGATCTTTATCAAGAAGCACATGATCTATGCCGATTCGGTCCGGATCGGCGGTGAACATATCACCCAGGATATCTCCAAGGGACTGCGCGTTCCGCTGGCCACCGCGGAGCGGATCAAGACCTTTTTCGGTGGTGTCGTCGCCACCGGGATCGACGATCGCGAGATGATCGAGATCGGCGGCGATTCCGGCGACTGGGAACACGACCGCCGCAAGGTGAGCCGGGCGGAACTGATCGGCATCATGCGCCCGCGCGTCGAGGAGATACTCGAGGAGGTCCGCTCCCGGCTCGACGCGGCCGGATTCGAACATCTTCCCGCGCGGCAGATCGTGCTGACCGGCGGCGGCAGCCAGATTCCCGGCCTCGACGGCATGGCGGCCAGGATTCTCGGCCAGCAGGTGCGGCTCGGCCGCCCGCTCAGGGTACAGGGCCTGCCGCAGGCGGCGACCGGCCCGTCCTTTTCCTCGTCGGTCGGGCTTTGCCTGTTTGCCGCGCATCCGCAGGACGAATGGTGGGATTTCGACATTCCCGCCGACCGCTACCCGGCCCGGTCGCTCAAGCGGGCGGTGAAGTGGTTCCGCGACAATTGGTAAGGCGGCATTGCGGTATAGCATCAGCATTGCGCCGCAACTCCTTGTTTTCGCGGAATTCGACGGATTTGACGGGGTGGTGGGACTGCGCCGCGGATTGCCTCGCGCCTTGGAATGGCGGGCGTTGAATTTGCTGGCTTTTCGCTGTGGCAGGCGATAGTTTTGCCGCCAGAAACAAGCCCGGACAAAACCGGCACAGGCAGGCCGAGCAGCCGCCCCGACAGCAGGAATTGCGCGCACCGGAAAGGTGTGCCCGCGTCGTAATGGTTCGGCGTGCCCAGGTGTGATTTGTGTGGATGATGGGAGGTTCCACCAGATGCGGCGGCCTCCCCGGACATGCGGTTAAGAACCCGGCGGAAATCCCCCATATTTTGTGGCATTTTCACGATTTTTGGGTGACGAAGTGCGGGCGTATGCGTATGATGGTCCAAAATTGTGTAGCGCCGCGGGCAGCTTGCCCCGGGTTTGATCAGGCAGAGCCGTCCGGGGACAGGGCGGAGAGACAGGCGGAGAAGACATGGCATTGAACCTCACCATGCCCGAGCAGCAGGAAGAACTCAGGCCGCGGATCACCGTGTTCGGTGTCGGCGGGGCCGGCGGCAACGCGGTCAACAACATGATCGAGAAGGCGCTTGAAGGTGTCGAGTTCGTGACGGCGAACACCGATGCGCAGGCCCTGCAACAAAGCCGCGCGCCGTCGCGGGTGCAGATGGGCGTCAAGGTGACCGAGGGTCTGGGTGCCGGCGCGCGCCCCGCGGTCGGCGCCGCCGCCGCCGAGGAAACCATCGAGGAGATCGTCGATCACCTCGCCGGGGCGCATATGTGCTTCATCACCGCCGGCATGGGTGGCAGCACCGGCACCGGCGCCGCGCCGATCATCGCGCAGGCGGCGCGCGAACTGGGTGTGCTGACGGTGGGTGTCGTCACCAAGCCCTTCATGTTCGAGGGTGCCAAGCGCATGCGCCAGGCCGAGGAAGGCATCGAGGCGCTGCAAAAGGTTGTCGATACGCTGATCATCATCCCCAACCAGAACCTGTTCCGGCTGGCCAACGAGCGCACGACCTTCACCGAAGCCTTCTCGATGGCCGACGATGTGCTCTACCAGGGTGTCAAGGGCGTAACCGACCTGATGGTGCGGCCCGGACTGATCAACCTCGATTTCGCCGATGTCCGCTCGGTCATGGACGAGATGGGCAAGGCGATGATGGGCACCGGCGAGGCCGAGGGCGAGAGCCGCGCCATCCAGGCCGCCGAAGCCGCCATCGCCAACCCGCTGCTGGACGAGATCAGCCTCAAGGGTGCCAAGGGCGTGCTGATCAACATCACCGGCGGCTACGACCTGACGCTGTTCGAACTTGACGAGGCGGCGAACCGCATCCGCGACGAGGTCGACCCCGACGCCAACATCATCGTCGGTTCGACGCTGGACATGGACATGGAAGGGCGGATGCGCGTTTCCGTGGTCGCCACCGGCATCGACGCATCGGAGGTTCGGCACGACATTCCGCGCCCCGACCGCAAGCTGCGCGAACCGGTGCGGGCGGAGAAGGCGGCAGCGCCGGAGGAGGAAGAAACCGTTGCCGAGCCCGAACTCTTTGCCGGCGGTTTCCAGCCCCGGAAGGAAGAGCGCCGGATCGAGATGGTCGAGGATGACCTGCCACCCCCCGCTTACCGGCAGCCGGCCGCCGAAAATGCCCATGTTCTGGAAGCCGAGGTCGAGGAGCCGCGGGCTGCGGCGCCGCGCGACCTGCCGCCCGGTGCGCCTTCGCCCGAGGTGATGGCGCGGCTTCAGGCTGCGGTTCTCAAGGCCGCGCCAACCGGGATGACCGAACATGCGACGCATGCCACCGCGCCGCGTCCGCAGGCCGGAGAGTCATCGGCCGAGAAGCGGGGTTTCGGGATCGGAAACCTGATTCACCGCATGTCCGGCAGCGCGGAACCCGAACGCCCGGCGGCGGCGCCCGTCCGTCCGGCGGCGCCACCCCGGAACGAGCCGCCGCAACTGCGCACCCGCTCCGCCCGGTCGGCCGAAGCCTTTGAGGACGACCCGGCGATGGATGTCGAACAGCAGCGGATCGAGATACCGGCGTTCCTGCGCCGGCAGGCGAACTGATCAATTTCCCTTGTGACACATGGCAAGGGGGCCGGTTTCGCCGGCCCCTTTTTCGTTTGAAAACAAACGGTTACCTCATCCGAATGTCGATCGGCGGGTTTCTGCCGCTTGTTTTGTTGGCATGTTACATATGGTTACAATCCTTGATTTGTGAAAAATCCGCGCCCCGCCTATGTCGGGATCAACCGGGAGTGGTGCGTTAAGTCTCGGGTATAATAATGAAATTCGGGGCTTCGGGAAAAATGGTTCAGACGACGCTGAAATCGACCGTGACGCTGAAGGGCGCGGGGCTCCATTCGGGGCGCCCGGCGCGTATCACGCTGTCGCCCGCGCGCGCCGGCCATGGCATCGGCTTTTACCGCAGCGACGCGGTTGCCGGCAGCCGGGATATTCCGGCCCGCTGGGATCTGACCGAACACGTTCCGCTCTGCACCCGTCTGGTCAATGCCGACGGTGTCAGCATTTCGACGGTGGAGCATGTGATGGCCGCCCTTGCCGGTCTGGGTGTTCACAATGCGCAGATTTCCGTCAGCGGGCCCGAGGTGCCGATTCTCGACGGCAGCGCCGCCCCCTTCGTCAGGGCGATTCTGAAGGTGGGGCTGCGGCGGCTGAACGCGCCGCTGCGCGTGCTCAGGGTGATGCGCCCGGTCGAGGTCAGGGACGGCGACGCGATCGCCCGGCTGGAACCGGCCGGGGGGCTGCGGATAGATTTCGAGATCGACTTCGCCGATGCCGCCATCGGGCGTCAGGCGCTGTCGCTCGACATGGCCAACGGCGCCTTCGTTCACGAACTTTGCGACAGCCGCACCTTCTGCCGCCTGTCGGAGGTGGAATACATGCGCGGTCGCGGGCTGGCGCTTGGCGGTACGCTCGAAAACGCGGTGGTCGTGGACGGCGGAAAGGTCGTCAGCCCGGGTGGGCTGCGCCACGCCGACGAACCGGTGCGGCACAAGATGCTCGACGCGTTGGGGGATCTGGCGCTTGCCGGCGCGCCGATCCTCGGCCTCTATACGGGGCGCCGTGCCGGGCATACGCTGACCAACAGGCTGCTGCGCGCGCTTTTTGCCACGCCCGGCGCGGTAGAGTGGGTGGATTGCAACGACGAACGTCTGCGCCGCCTCCCGGGCGTAGGGGTGAGTTTGACCGACCTCGCCGCTGTCGCTTGACAACACAACACGATCAAGTCACGGAAATCCGGCGCACAGGCATTTTGCGCCGGATTTTTTCGTGCTAGAGGGTGGCAAACCCGGCGGCCGGAAATAGGCCGAGGGAAATTAAGGCAGAGGTTTCAGGCATGACGGTGCGCAATGTCACAATCCGGCTGGTTGGTGCCATGGCTGTCATGGCCACGCTGACGGCTTGCGGCGACCGGTCCCCGGCGACACGTTCCAGCCTGAATCTCGAGCAGTTCACTGCCGAGCAGATCTATCAGCGGGCCGAATACGATCTCGAGGACGGCCATCCCGAAGATGCTGCGGTCCTGTTCGGCGAGATCGAGCGGCTCTACCCCTATTCGGAATGGGCCAAGCGGGCGCTGATCATGCAGGCGTTCTCCTATCACACCGACCGCGATTACGAAAACAGCCGCGCCTCGGCGCAGCGCTATATCGATTTCTATCCCGCCGACGAGGATGCGGCCTATGCGCAGTATCTTCTGGCGCTCAGCTATTACGACCAGATCGACGAGGTCGGTCGCGATCAGGGCCTGACCGTCCAGGCGTTGCAGGCGTTGCGCGAGGTGATCGAAATCGATCCCGACAGCGAATAGGCCAAGTCGGCGATCCTGAAGTTCGACCTAGCCTTCGACCATCTGGCGGCGAAGGAGATGGAGATCGGCCGCTATTACCTGAAGCGTCAGCATTACGCGTCGGCGATCAACCGGTTCCGTGTCGTGGTCGAGGATTTCCAGACCACCACGCACACGGCCGAGGCACTGCACCGGCTGGTCGAGGCCTATCTTGCGCTCGGCCTGACCGACGAGGCGCAGACGGCGGGCGCGATTCTCGCCTACAACTTCCAGTCGACCGAATGGTATCGCGACAGCTACGCGCTGCTGGTCCAGCGCGGGCTGAGCGCACAGGCCAGGGGCGACAGCTGGCTGCGGCAGGTGCACCGCCAGATGATCAAGGGCCAGTGGCTCTGAGCCGCCGCGCATAACCCGCCGGCCTCACTTCCTCTGGCGGTCCGGCGCGGGCCTGCGGTAAGACGGGGCGGCGGCGCGTGGTGGGCCGGCATGGGGTAAGGCGGGATGCTGCGCGGACTGGATATCCGGGACATGCTGATCATCGAGCGGCTGGAGCTTGAGTTCCGGCCGGGCCTCAACGTGCTGACCGGTGAAACCGGCGCCGGCAAATCCATCCTGCTGGATTCGCTGGGGTTCGTGCTGGGCTGGCGCGGTCGTGCCGAACTGGTGCGCAGCGGTGCTGCGCAGGGCGAGGTTACGGCCTGGTTCGATCTGCCGCCCGGTCATCCGGCGCGCGATGTGCTGCACGAGGCGGGCCTGCCCGAGGTGGATGAGCTGATCCTGCGCCGGATCAATACCGCCGACGGGCGCAAGACCGCCTGGATCAACGACCGCCGCACCTCGGGCGAGGTCCTGCGGCGCCTGTCGGACACGCTGGTGGAACTGCACGGACAGCATGACGACCGGGGCCTGCTGAACGCGCGCGGCCACCGGGCGCTGCTGGACGAATTTGCCGGAAATGCCGCCGCGATCGACGGGGTGCGCGCCGCATGGCGCGCATTGCGCGCCGCCGACGAGGCGCTCGGCGCGATGCGCGACCGGCTGGCGGAACTGCATGGAGAGGAGTCCTTTCTGCGCCATTCGGTCGCCGAGCTTGACGCGCTGTCACCCGAACCGGGCGAGGAAGCCGATCTCGATGCGCGCCGTCGCCTGATGCAGGGGGCGGAAAAGGTGCGGCAGGATATCGCCCGTGCCCATGCGGCGCTTTCCGGCGACGGGGCCGAAGGGCTTATGGGCGATGCGATGCGCTGGCTCGATGGCGCGGCCGCAGGAACCGAGGGCAGGCTCGACGCGCCGATCGAGGCGCTGTCGCGGGCGTTCGAGGCGCTTGGCGAGGCCGAGCAGGGCGTTGCGGATTGCCTCGATGCGCTGACATTCGATGCGCGCGAACTGGAAGCAGTCGAGGAGCGCCTGTTCGCCATCCGCGGGCTGGCACGCAAGCACGGCGTGCTGGCGGACGATCTGGCGGCCCTTGCCGGGGATCTTCGCCAGAGGCTGGCGGCGCTGGAGGCCGGGGCGGGCGACCTTGCCGCGCTTGAAGCCGCCCGTGCGCGCGCGGGCGAGGCGCACCTTGCGGCCTGTGCGGCGCTGTCGCGATCGCGCCGCGATGCCGGGGTGCGGCTCGATGCCGCCATGGCCGGCGAACTGGCGCCGCTGAAGATGGAGCGGGCGGTTTTCGTCACGGAAATTGCCGAGACAGTTCCCGGTGCCGAGGGGATGGACGAGGTGACCTTTACCGTCGCCACCAATCCCGGCGCCCCCGCCGGGCCGCTGAACCGCATTGCCTCGGGCGGGGAATTGTCGCGCTTTCTGCTGGCGCTGAAGGTCTGCCTGATGGGCGAGGCGCATGGCGTGACGATGATCTTCGACGAGATCGACCGCGGCGTCGGCGGTGCAACCGCAGCGGCGGTCGGCCGGCGGCTGCGGTCGCTGGCGCAGGGCGCGCAGGTGCTGGTGGTCACCCATTCGCCGCAGGTCGCGGCGCTTGGGCGGCACCACCTGCGGGTCGAAAAACGTATCGAAGGCGATCAGACCCTGTCGACGGTCACGCCGCTGGATGCGAGCGCCCGTGTCGACGAACTGGCGCGCATGCTGTCGGGCGATCAGGTGACCGACGCGGCGCGCTCCGCCGCCCGCGCCCTGTTGGCGGAATGACCGGCGCCTCAATCCGTCGGCGGAACCAGCTTGCCCGGGTTGAGGATGTTCTTCGGGTCGAACGTGCGCTTGATGTCGCCCATCACCGCCCAGGCCGCGCCGTGTTCCTCCTCCATATAGGCAAGCTTGCCGAGACCGATGCCATGTTCGCCGGTAACAGTACCGCCATATCGCAGCGCACGCTCGGCCATGCGATGCGCCAGCTCCTTGGCGACGCGCATGTCATCCGGGTTTGTCTCGTCAACGGCCAGGCTCGAATGGAAGTTGCCGTCGCCCACATGGCCGACGATGGGGCCGGGAATGCCCGACGCCTCGATATCGGCACGCGTCTCCTCGACCGTTTCGGCCAGCCGCGAGATCGGCACGCAGACATCGGTGAAGACGAACCTGCGCCCGGGATAATGCGCCTTGAGCGTATAGGCAAAGTTGTGGCGCATCTCCCACAGGGCGGTACGCTCTTCGGTCCTTTCCGCCCAGCGAAACCCTTCTGCGCCGTGCGAGGCGGCGATTTCGGCAAAGCGCGCGGTGTCTTCGGCGACCGATGCGTCGGTGCCGCGAAACTCGACCAGAAGATGTGGTTTTTCCGGAAAACCCGCGTTGGAGCGTGCGTTGAATATCTGCGCCACGGTCTGATCGACAAATTCGATCCGGGCAACGGGAATGCCCGTCTGCACCGTCTCGATCACCGTTTCGACCGCTCCCGCCATGCTGTCGAAGGCGCAGACGGCGGCCCGGGTCGCCTCGGGCTGGCCGTGAAGCCGCAGCGTCAGTTCCGTAATCAGGCCCAGCGTACCTTCGGAGCCGACGAAAAGCCGGGTCAGGTCGTAACCCGAAGCCGACTTGCGGGCGCGGCTGCCGGTGCGGACGATCCGACCGTCGGCCAGCACGACCTCCAGCCCGGTCACGTTGTCGCGCATCGAGCCATAGCGCACCGTCGTCGTGCCGCTCGCCCGGGTCGCGGCCATGCCGCCGAGCGTGGCGTTGGCCCCGGGATCGACCGGAAAGAACAGGCCCGTCGCCCTGAGTTCCGTATTCAGCGCCTCGCGCGTCATGCCGGGCTGGACCACGCAATCCATATCCTCGGCATTGACGGCAAGCAGGCGGTTCATCCGTGAAAAATCGACGACGATCCCGCCCCGGACCGCCAGCGCATGCCCTTCGAGCGAGGTTCCCGCCCCCCAGCCCGTTACCGGGCAGCCGAGGCGATTGCAGGTTTGCAGGATGCGCGAAACCTCGGCGGCGCTTTCGGGATAGGCGACCGCATCGGGCAGGGTGGCGGGAAAGTAGCTTTCCGATTGCCCGTGATGTTCCAGTTCGGACTTGGACTGCGCCAGCCGATCGCCTAGGAACGGGGAAAGTTCGGCGATTGTCTGTTCGATGCTCATTCGGGCCCCCGCCGTGAGATTGCGAGGCGCACCCTATGGCAAGCGGGGCCCGGGGGCAAAGCGTGAATTTCCCCGCGCGAGAGCGAGCCTTGCCGGAACGCAGCCGCGATCTGATCCGCCGCCAGATGGAAGAAAGCCGCGACGGCCTGAACCGGTTCGGGCGGATGCTGGTGCAGCAGGGGCCGGGGCAGGTGCGCTTCTGGTTCATCGCGCTTGCGCTTGGTGTGGTTGCGGGCGCGGCGGCGGTGGGTTTTCGCACCGCGATCTACTGGTTGCAGGCCAGATTCTATGGTGCCGACGACGCGCTCTATATCCACTCGTTCGCCGAAACGCTGCCGTGGTGGTATCTGGTGCTGGTGCCGGTTCTTGGCGGGCTGGCGGTGGGGGTCCTGCTCACCCGGTTCACCCCCGACGACAGGGTGCGGGCCGTCGCCGATGTGATCGAGGGGGCGGCGCTTTATCGCGGCCGGGTCGAGATAAGGGCTGGCCTCGCCTCGGCCGCGGCCTCGCTGATCACGCTTTCCTCGGGGGGCTCTTCGGGGCGCGAGGGGCCGGTGGTTCACCTTGCCGGGGTGATTGCCACCTGGGTGTCGGACCGGCTGGACGCCGATGGCATTACCGGCCGCGACCTTCTGGGATGCGCGGTTGCCGCCGCCGTTTCGGCCAGTTTCAACGCCCCCATCGCCGGAACGCTCTTTGCGCTCGAAGTGGTATTACGCCATTTCGCCATGCACGCGTTCGCCCCCATCGCCATCGCCTCGGTCGCAGGGACCGTCGTCAGCCGGCTGATGCTGGGCGACAACACCGAATTCACCCTGGCGCCGCAATTGTCGCTGTCGTTCTACGGCGAGCTTCCCGCCTTCATGATCCTCGGCCTGTTCAGCGGATTGGTGGCGGTGGTCCTGATGCGGTCGATCTTCTTCACCGACGCCCTGGCCAGCCACCTGCAGGAGAAGTTCCGCGTGCCGCGCGTGCTTCAACCCGCCATCGCTGGCGGGTTACTGGGCGTCATGGCGATCTGGTTTCCCCATATCATCGGTGTCGGTTACGAGACCACGGCCATGGCCCTGCATGCCCGGCTTTCGCTGCACGAGGCGGTGCTGTTCGTGGCGATGAAGATCGTCGCCGTTGCAATTACCCTGGCCGGGCGCATGGGCGGTGGCATCTTCTCGCCGTCGCTGATGGTCGGCGCGCTGAGCGGTCTGGCATTCGGCATCGTCGCCACGGCGCTGGTGCCGCAATATTCCGGCACGGGCGAGTTGTATGCGCTGGCGGGAATGGGGGCGGTTGCCGCCGCGGTGCTGGGCGCGCCGATCTCGACGGCGATGATCGTCTTCGAGATGACGGGCGACTGGCAGACCGGGCTTGCGGTGATGGTCGCGGTATCGCTGTCCGCCGCGCTGGCAAGCCGGCTGGTGGCGCGCTCGTATTTCCTCACCCAGCTCGAAAACAAGGGCGTGCGCCTGTCCGCCGGCCCGCAGGCCTATCTGCTGTCGGTCCATTCTGCGGCGTTGCTGATGCGCTCGATGGACAGCCCGCGCGCCGCTTCGGCCGAGGTCTGCCGCCGGATGATCGAAAGCGGCCTGTTCATCCGCCCCGAGACGACGCTGGAAGTGGCGCTGCCGATCTTCGAAAGCGAAGGCTGCGTCTTCCTGCCGGTGATCACCGACGGCGACGGGGGTGAGGCCACCCTTATCGGCGCGCTGTTCCATGTCGACGCCCTGCGCGCCTACAATCGCGCTCTGGCCGAAACGGCGGCGGAGGAACACGCCTGATCCGGTCCGGTGGGCGCGAAATCAGAAGAAGATACTGCCCGCACCCTGATCGCCGGGGCGCGTATTGCCCGGCAGGATCGGCGGCCCGTATCCCGCGCATACGCCCGGGTACTGCGGCAGGGGTCAGAACCGCTCGACCGCAACGGCGGAATTGCCGGTATGGAAGGCGATGTAATCCTTGACCCGTTGCATGCCCTCGTTCGGGTTCTCATAGGACCAGGCCGCGTTCACCAGAGTGCCGCTTTTGGTATCTATCGAATAGTAGCTGGCATCGCCCTTGTGCGGGTTGCGCTCGACCGCGCCCGAGGGGTCGAGAAAGGCCATCGCGATATCGTCGCGCGGAAAATAGATGACGGGCGCGCCATCGCCTTCGGTCAGTTCCAGTGCGTTCCGGCTTTCGGCCAGAACCGCGCCGCCGGCGCGAACGCTCCAGATGCCGTCGGCCTTGTGGATGGTGATATGGTCAACCATGTGATCCCCCTTTTGAGAGTGGTCTGCCGCCCATGAACATCTGTATGGGCGGCCGGTGTGACATTATTGTGAAATGGAATGTTAGCCCTAACCTATAGCGGGCGGGTCACCGTTTCAAGCCACACCGCCGCATCGCCGCTCAGCAGGGGGAATATCCGGTGCCGGGTTTCGGCGTGATAGGTATCGAGCCAGGCGCGTTCTCCGGCGTCCAGCAGCGACAGGTCGATCAGCCGCCGGTCGATCGGCACCCGGGTCAGGGTTGCAAAGGCCAGCATCGCGCGGTTGTCGGCACCGGGCAGGGGCGGAGCCTCGACAACACGGATCAGGTTTTCGATCCGGATGCCGAAGGCGCCCTCGCGGTAATACCCTGGCTCGTTCGACAGGATCATGCCGGGCTCCAGCGGCACCTCGGATAGCCGCGACAGGCGCTGCGGCCCCTCGTGCACCGACAGATAGGCGCCGACGCCGTGGCCGGTGCCGTGGTCGTAATCCTGCCCGGCCCGCCACAGCGGCGCGCGTGCCAGCGAGTCGAGATCGCGCCCGGCGAGGCCCCCGGGCCAGCGGATGGTCGAGATCGCGATCATGCCCTTCAGCACCCGGGTGAATGCCGCCGTCTGTTCCGCGGTGACCGGGCCGGTAGCGATGGTGCGGGTGATGTCGGTGGTGCCGTCGGCGTACTGGCCACCCGAATCCACCAGCAGCAGGTCGCCGGGGGCGATGCGCCGGTTGGTGTCGGTGGTTACACGGTAGTGAACGATGGCACCGTTCGGCCCCGATCCCGCGATGGTGTCGAAGCTGATATCGCGCAGCAGCGGGTCCCTGCGGCGTTCTTCCTCGAGGCGCGTGACCACGTCGATTTCCGTCAATGCGCCTGTCGGGGCCTCGGCGTCGAGCCAGCACAGGAAGCGGCACATCGCAGCACCGTCGCGCAGATGCGCGGCTTCCATGCCGGCGATCTCGGCGGCGTTCTTGCGCGCCTTGGGCAGGATGCAGGGATCGGATGCGAGAACGGGTTCCGCCCCGGTCAGGCATTCCTCGACCCAGACCGGGGCCGAGGGTTTGTCGAGCAGCACCGGCCCCTGCAGCGCTTTCAGTGCGGCGCAAAACTCTCCGGTGGGATGGCAGGCAACCTCGTCGCCCAGGTGTGCCCTTACCATATCCGACAACTTGGCGGGGGCGCAGAACAGATCGGCCGCGCCGGTGTCGTGCAGGATGGCGAAAGCCTGCGGTACCGGGTTGCGCGGCACGTCGCTGCCGCGAATGTTGAAAAGCCAGGCGATCGAATCGGGCAGGGTCAGGACGGCAGCGCGCGCGCCCTTGCACCGCAGCCGTTCGGCCAGCGCGGCGCGTTTGGCCGCGTGCGGCTCGCCGGCCAGTTCAAGCGGATGAACAAAGACCGCGCCCAGCGGCGGTGGTGGTTGATCCTGCCATATCAGATCGACAAAATTTTCCGTTTCACAATAGGTTATGCGAAATTTCTCGCCTTTTTCGCGAAGTTCCTCGATCTCGTCGGTCGTGTGCAGGCGCGGATCGAAGCCGATGGTGCCGCCGTCGGGAAGCTGCCCAGCGATCCAGTCGGCCGGTTGGATTGCCGGCCAGTCGAGCGGGGTGAAATGATCCGGCGCGATCTGAGACTTCACCTGCACCCGATAGCGCCCGTCGACGAAGACACCGGCCGCATCGCGCAGCACGACACATTGTCCGGCCGATCCGGTAAAGCCGGTCAGCCAGGCAAGGCGTTCGTCATGCGGGGCGACGTATTCGCCACGATACATGTCGGTGCGCGGCACCAGAAACCCGTCGAGCCCGGCCAGGGCGAGCCTTTCGCGCAGCAGGGCAAGCCGGGGCGGGCCGTCTTCGGGGTGTGTCGGGGTATTGAAAATCTGGAACATCGGCGGATCCGGTTGCTGCCGGAGAATCCCGGCAGCAACACCTAGCCGCGCGAACCGCCGGTGCACAAGGCTCAGGCGGTGTGGTTGCGGCGCCTGCGCAGCATCGCAAGGCCTGCCAGCGCCCCGCCCAGCAAGGGCAGCGACGCCGGAAGCGGCACCGCCGCCGGCTGGTCGTAGAAGGCGACGGCACGGGCACGCTGGGGATATTCGCCGTTCTCCGAGCGCGCCAGGACGGCGCTCCATTCGCCCTCACCCCAGAAGCTGCCATTCCCGTCGAGATCGAAGAGGCGGATGACCCAGTCGCCGATGTCGCTTCCCGCGTTCGAGGTGATGAGAAGTTCGCCGGTAACGTTGCTGAGCGCCATCGAGAACCCGGCGAGGAATTCGAAGCTGTCGCCCAGGAGCGAGGTGTTCCAGACCTCCCTCGCCTCGCCGAGCGCGTCGATCGCGCCGGATCCGTCGAGATCGGTCAGGCGCATGACCGAGCCGATGGAATCCTCGCCCGCCAGCCATTCCCAGGTCCAGACCGAGCCGAGGCCCGCCGCGACCGAAAAGTCGAACAGGTTGGGCGAGTTGGCGGATTCGGTGGCGAAATTGCTCACCTCCGCCGCACCGATGATGCCGTCGCCGTCGGCATCGCGCACCGCATAGATTACATCCGGTGTGGCGCCGGCGGTATCGGCGATATAGGCGGTGTCGCCGTCGAACGAGATCTGAAACGGCGAGGACGATGCATTGATCGCCTTCAGGTCGAGCCACCGGGTGATTTCGCCTTCGTCGTTCGCGTCGCCGTCGCCGTTGAGGTCGATGGTCCGATAGACATAATCGCCGCTCGGGTTGCCGACCGTATCCGCCTCGACCACGTAGAGCGCGCCATCGGGACCTTCGGCAATGCCGTTCGGGGTGTTCAGCGTGAAGCCCGAAGCGTTGTCGGTGGCAGAGAACCACACCGTTGCCTCGCCCGCGCCATTGGCGCTGCCGTCGGCGTTCAGGTCGAGCGTCCGGTAAACCGTGTCGGTGTTGCCGTCGCCCAGAAAGACCGCTCCGCTGCTGGCCTGGGTGAGGGAAAACACGTTTCCGGTCGGCGTGGCGAGACCGGAGCCGTTCGACGCGTCGAAATAGGTGGTCGCCTCGCCCGGATCGTTGGTGTCGCCGTCGCCGTTGAGATCGCGCAGCAGCACAACGCTGTCCGTTGTCTGATCGGCCAGCAGGAACGGCGAAACCGTCGCCGCCGCCGCCATGGAACCGCACAGGGGCGCAAGCGCACCTGCAACAAGAAGATACCGCATAAAAAGTCTCCCGTTTTCGCGGACGCCGAATCGCGGTTTCTGCCGCCCGCGTGCAGAACATCCACTCGGCCTTGCACCTGCTGGGAGAGTATTGCCCGGCTACATAACCTTATAGAAAAAGTCAATTAAATTGCCGCGACTTTCAGCCTGCCCTTTTCAGGCCGCCGAACCGCGCCCGCGGGCCCTTGTCGAAGAGCGCGGCTAGCTGCTCGGTCATGGCGCCGGCAAGCTGCTCGACATCGGTAATGGTGACGGCGCGGTTGTAGTAGCGCGTCACATCGTGGCCGATACCGATGGCGATCAGTTCCACCTGCTTGCGCCGCTCGATCATGGCGATCACGTCGCGCAGGTGTTTTTCCAGATAATTTGCCGGGTTCACCGAAAGGGTCGAATCGTCGACCGGCGCACCATCGGAGATCACCATCAGGATCTTGCGCGCCTCGGGGCGGGCGGTGATCCTGCGGCTCGCCCATTCCAGCGCCTCGCCGTCGATGTTCTCTTTCAGCAGCCCTTCCTTCATCATCAGGCCGAGGTTGTCGCGCGAGCGGCGCCACGGGGCATCGGCCGATTTGTAGATGATGTGCCGCAGGTCGTTGAGGCGCCCGGGCTGCTGGGTGCGCCCGCCCTTGAGCCACAATTCGCGGCTCTGGCCGCCTTTCCACGCCCGGGTGGTGAAGCCGAGGATCTCGACCTTGACCGAACAGCGTTCGAGGGTGCGGGCCAGAACGTCGGCGCAGATCGCGGCGATGGAGATCGGCCGCCCCCGCATCGAGCCGGAATTGTCGAGCAGCAGCGTGACCACGGTGTCGCGAAACTCGGTGTCCTTCTCGACCTTGAACGACAGCGGAGTGGTCGGGTTGGCCACAACGCGCGCCAGGCGGCCGGCGTCGAGGATGCCCTCCTCGCGGTCGAACTCCCAGCTTCGGTTCTGCTGGGCCTGAAGCCGGCGCTGCAACTTGTTGGCCAGCCGGCTGACCGCGCCCTTCAGCGGTTCGAGCTGCTTGTCGAGGTAATCGCGCAGCCTCTCCAGCTCCTGCGGATCGGCAAGCTCGGTGGCGCCGATGATCTCGTCGAATTCGGTGGAGAAGACCTGGTAGTTCGGGTCGGCCTCCGAAACCGGCGGCGGCAGGGGCTCAGGCGGCGCTTCGCCCTGGGGAAGGTCGGTTTCCTCGGCCATGTCGCTGTCGGCCGAATCGTCCATGCTGACCTCGGCCTCGCTCGGGTCGTCGGTGGGTTCCTGGTCGTCCTCGGGGCGGGCGTCCTCGTCCTGCCGGGACTGCTCTTCCTCGTCGCCGGTGCTTTCGGGGGGCTGATCGTCGGCCTCGGTATTCTCGGTCTGGTCGTCGTCGATCTGGTCGGGGTCGTCGCCCAGCTGGTCGCCGTAGCCGAGATCGTCGATGATCCGCCGGGCAAAGCGGGCAAAGGCGGCCTGATCGGCAAGCGCGGTTTCCAGGTCGGGCAGGGTTTCCGCGGCGGAGCCTTCCAGATGATCGCGCCACAGGTCGAGCACATGCTGCGCGGCTTGCGGCAATTCGCGCCCGGTGGCAAGCTGGCGGATCAGATAGCCCGCCGCCACCGCCAGCGGCGCCTCGCTGGCCTTGGTAATCTGGCCGTAACCCTTGCGGCTTGCGTCGTTGGCGATGCGGGCGTCGATATTGCCGGCAGTGCCCGGCATGACGCGCGCGCCGATCGCCTCGCAGCGGGCGGTCTCCATCGCGTCGTATAGATCGATCGCCATCTGGCCGGTCGGCAGGTAGCGCTGGAAGACGGCCGGGTTGTGATACTTGCGTTTCAGGGCAAAGGCATCGGCGGTGCCGCGCGCCAGCAGCACCTCGTCCTTCGTCATGCGCCGGCTGACCTGTGGCAGGCGGATCTGCTCGGCCGTCATTCCCGGCGGGTCGACGGTGAAGACGACCCCCATCTCGGGATCGTCGGCGATCACGCGCGTCGCTTCGGCAAGCGCCTTCTTGAAAGGATCGGCTGGATTGTCGGACTGGGGCATCTGATTACCGGCAGAGGTTTGAACGGAGTCAACTTATGTGCAAACGCCAGCGGTGGCCACGCCCCGCGTGGGGAAAAATGGCCGGTTCTGACGGCAGGCCGGCGCTCAGTTCCAGAAGGGGCCGGTCTGTCGTACCGCGTGCCACAATTCCCGGGCGTGATGCCAGTCGGCATCGGCCCGCACCGTCCGGCTGCCCAGAATCCGGCCCACCGCGCGCTGCGCCGCCGGATCGCGGGCGGCGGGCGAGTCGGGTCTGCACAGCAGGTTCTCGGCCATCGCCAGATCGTTCAACTCGCCAAACACGTCCTGAAGGCGCTTCATCCGCGTGACGAAGGTCGCCACCTCGCGCGCGGGATAGAGCGGCGCGGCGAACTCGATAACGTACCGCAGCTTTTTCAGTTCCTTGCGCAGTTCGTGGCGCCCCTCCACCGTCAGCGTGTCGATCCGCCGCGCGTGGTGTCGGACCGCTTTCCAGCGCTTGTCTAGCGCCGCGCCCGCGGTTTCCGTGACCGGGCGCGCCAGTCGGGCGGTCTGCCCGAAATCCTCGGGCGCCAGCCAGCCGCGGGTTTCGATGAAGCGCGCCAGTTCTATCTGGAACGACTGCACGCGCCGGCCGCGCAATTCGGCGCGCAGCGCCTCGCGCGCCGTATCGCGCCGGGTGTCGATGGCGCAGGCGAGAATGCCGAAGCCGGGCTCGGCGGGGTATTCGGCCGCGGCCGGGGCGATCAGGTCGCCGGCCAGAACGTCGAGGTCGCGCAGGGCACCGACCGATGCGCCAAGCGCCCGGGCCTCGGTGCCCAGCCGCTGCATTTCCCGGTTGCCGACAATTGGCCGGAACAGTCCGAAGGCGGCGCGCAGGCGGCGCAGCCCGACCCGAATCTGATGCGGACCCTCGGGCATGTCGGTTGCCAGAACCACATCGATATTCGCCGTGATCTGGGCAAAACACTCGCGCAGGATGTCGCGTGCGGCGATCTCGGAGGTCATGGCCGGATCGAGCGGCACCGGCTGCGCGGATCGGGGCAGGGGGGCGGTCCGGATATCCCCGGTTTCGGCCAGCAGATAGCCGCGCGCGGATTTCGACAGGGTGGACAGGCGCAAACCGCCCTCGGGCATGAGCAGCCCGATCAGGTCGAAAAGCGCATTGATATGGCCCTGCTTCAGTTCCAGTTCCGCCTCGCGGAAGGGCTGGCTCAACTCCCCGGCGATGATCTCGCCCTCGTCGAGCGCCAGTTCGACCCGGGCGCCGCCGGGTGCGGTCAGGATGGTGACGGTGCGGTGCATCCGGGTTTCGCAGACCGGCGCAAGCTCCGCGTCGCCGACCAGCCGGCAGATTTCCCCGGCAAGCGCCGGCTCGGCGATCGCTGCCAGGTCGAGCCGCCCGCCCGGCGCAGGGTTGTCGACCTCGTGCGTCCGCATAAGGCCGCCGTTGATCGTTGTCCCGGCCTTGACGGTCTGGGTCCAGCGCCGCCCGTCGCGCCGCAGGCGCAGCGCGGTGCCCGCCTTGCCGAGCCGGTGATCGGCGGTGTCGTAATAAACACTGTGCAGGTTGCGGGTGCCCGGCGGTGTGGTGTCGAGACCGGGCTGCCTCAGCCTCTCTCTGACCTGACGCATCGTTTCCTGATCAAGAATGAATTTGAGCTCGATCTCGGTCATGATCCTCTGGATAGGACGGCGCTACCTGAGCTACAAGCTGAATCGCCGCCAAGGCAGTTCGCCATCGGCAATGCCGGAAGTGACCGCCCTATTCGCCGCCACCCCGGCATTGCGGCCAGCCGTAGCCCCAGCGCCATGGCAGTCCCGAACATGGCCCGCCGCCGAGCCGGACGGCACGATACATCGCACCGGCAATCGCGCCATAGGCCAGCCGCACCTGCGCCGGCGTCAGGCCGTATTCGGCACCAGGCAGCGCATCGCGGCCGGACGCGGTGGCGCGGACGCATTCGTACAGCGCCTCGTCGGCGGAAAGGCGGGCGGCATAGCTTGCCTCGGGCGAAGGATCCGGCCCGCCGGTGTGATAGGTGCGGTCGTGGGTGACGCAGCATTCCTGCCACGGCGGAACGCCCTGATGCGCTGCGGCGAAGGCGGGAAAGCGTTCGGCGGCAAGGGCCCAGAGGTCCGACATGCCGCCCGAACAGCCGTCGGTGGTAAATGGGGCCACGCTGGCGCCGGGCGCGCCGCGCAGGTCGGCCAGCCGCCGGTGGGCCGGCAGTTCGAGCGCGCGCCCCATCCGATCGCCCAAGCCGTCCGCCGTGGCGGAGCCTGCCGCGATCAGGGCAAGCAGAACCGCCGCCACCCGGTCAGGGAGAGCCATCGCGATAGACCTTGCCCGAAACCCGCAGTCCAAGCCGGCTGCCAAGCGCCAGAACCAGCCGTTCGGCGGTGCTCAGCCTCGCCCGCTGCGCGATCACCCGGCGCGCCAGCGCGGGCTCGTCGGTGATCAGCCCGTCCACCCCGAGGCTCAGCATCTGCGACATGGCAAGCGGGTCGTTCACCGTCCAGGCAAAGAGCGGCTTGCCCGCATTCCGCGATGCAGCGACCATCCGGGCCGAGATCATCTCGGTGTTGACGGCGAGGAAATCGGCATCGAGTTCCCACAGCCGGCCAAGCGTGGCCGCCGCCAGCAGCCCGACCTGCCAGTCCGGGCGGAGGGCCTTCATCTTCTGCACGCCGTCGTATTTCAGGCTCATCGCCATCACCCGGTCGTCCATCCCGGTGGTGGAGACGATATCCGAGACGCGCTGTTCGAGTGCTATGTCGTGACCGTAGTATTTCAGTTCGATCAGCACGCCCGAACCGCTGCCATGGGCAAGGTCGAGCGCCTGTCGCAGCCCCGGCGTACGCTCGGCGGCGTATTCGGGGCCGAACCAGCTTCCGATGTCGATCTCGGCCAGATCGGCGGCGGTGACCTCCCATGCCTTGGTGGCAACGCCGGCGAGCTTCATGAAATCGCTGTCGTGGACCACGATCACCTCGCCCTCGGCGCTTTCCTGCACATCGAGTTCGACCCAGTCGGCACCGTCCGTGATCGCCCTGTCGAACGAGGCCAGGGTGTTTTCCGGCCGCGCCCCGGCCGCGCCGCGATGGCCGATGACTACAACCTCGTCCGGTTCGGGGCGGTGCGATGCCAGATCGGCGGTACCCGCAAGCGTCAGCAGTGCCGAAATCGCCATGCCGCCGGCAATGGCCATGCGCAATCCGGGGCGATGCCGGGTTTCGTGCCCGCGCGCCCCTTCTGTGCCCGGCCATCCCGCCCGTTCCATCAGCAGACAGGCCAGCGCGCCGGTGCTCAGCGCCGTGATCAGCAGGTTGAGCAGCGCCCAGACCGCCCCGATGCCGGTCAGTGCCGCCGCCAGCCGCCCGAGATCGGGCCCGATCCGCCCGGCGACGCCGTTGGCGATCAGTCCCGCTACCGTCAGCACAACCGCCAGCGCGGCAGCCGAGGCCGCCAGCCATGCCAGCAATGCGAGCAGCAGGTCGAGCCGCCGGCCCCGCATCCGGGTGGCGCTTGCGGCAAAGGAATCGCGCGGCGCGACATCTTCGAACAGCACCATCGGCAAAGCCAGCGCCCAGCCCAGCAGGCGCGGCAGCAGGATTGCCGACATCGCGGCAAGCAGCGCGGCGATGACGGCAAGCGCCGACAGAAACTCCGGCGGACGGTGGCTGAGGTAATAGTTGATATCGTATTCACCGAGCCAGCGCTGCGCGACAAACAGCCCGGCGAGGATGAACGGCAGCACCATCGCAAGGACACGCAGTACCAGCCGCCAGGCGAAACCGACGATCTGCGGCAGGCGCGGCAGGATGCGCAGCGCGCCGTGCTCGAAACTGCGCCGGCCGGTGCGGCGGGCATGAAGCGCGATCGCCATCATGAAGGCCACATCGAGCACAAGTGTCGCAACCGTCAGACTGGCGACCAGAACCCCGCCGGCAAAGCCTGCAGGCGAGGCGAAAAACAGCGCAATGCCGAAATCCGACACCGCCGGCTGCCCGGAAAACGCCACGGCGACGCGCAGTACAAGCGTTGCCAGCGGTGCGAGAATCGCCATCACCAGCAGGTTGAAGGCAAGATGAGACAGAAGGAACGGCCAGCGGAGCCGCCACGATTCGTGAAAGGCGTCGCTTGCGGCGCGCAGGGGCATGTTGATCATCGGACCTCCAAAGGTATCGCAGAGCCTGACACGCCGGAGAACCCGGATCGATACCCTGGCTGCCGCATCCCGCGGGATTTGCGGGACAGAGACGGCTCATTTTGATAACCTAAGGTAAATCTGCCAGCAGGAACCTTGTCATGCCACAACCCGCCGCCCGTGTCGGCGACATGCACGTCTGCCCGCTCGTTACCCCCGGCACCCCGCCGATCCCTCATGTCGGCGGACCGATCCTGCCGCCGGGCGTGCCGACGGTGCTGATCGGCAACATGCCGGCAGCGCCGGCCGGCAACATGTGCACCTGCGTCGGCCCGCCCGATTCAACGGCGCTGGGTTCGTTTACCGTGCTTGTCGGCAACCGCCCGCAGGTGCGTATGGGAGACAGCACCGCGCATGGCGGAACCGTCGTGTCCGGCTGTCCGACGGTGTTCGTCGGGTAGGGCACCGGCGGGGCGCCGCCTCAGACCAGCGCCGCGCTGACGGCGCTTTCGGGCAGTTCCTCGTCGAAACAGCGCTGGTAGAATTCCGCCACCGTCTGGCGTTCCAGTTCGTCGCACTTGTTGAGAAAGGTCAGCCGGAAGGCATAGCCGACCGAATGGAAGATGCGTGCGTTCTGTGCCCAGTTGATCACCGTTCGCGGCGACATCACGGTGCTGAGTTCGCCGTTCATGAAGGCGGTGCGCGTCAGGTCGGCCACCATCACCATCTGGCTGACGACCTTGCGCCCCTTTTCGTTGTTGTATTGCGGCGCCTTGGAGAGCACGATGGCGGTTTCGGCGTCATGGCTGAGATAGTTCAGCGTCGCCACCAGCGACGAGCGTTCCATCTGGGCCTGGTTGATCTGCTGCACGCCGTGATAGAGCCCGGTGGTGTCGCCCAGACCGACGGTGTTCGACGTCGCAAACAGCCGGAAGCTCGGATGCGGGGTGATGATCTCGTTCTGGTCGAGCAGCGTCAGCTTGCCGTCATGCTCCAGCACCCGCTGGATGACGAACATCACGTCGGCGCGGCCGGCGTCGTATTCGTCAAAGACGATGGCGACCGGGTTGCGCAGCGCCCAGGGCAGGATGCCCTCGTGAAACTCCGTCACCTGCTTGCCGTCGCGCAGCTTGATCGCGTCCTTGCCGATCAGGTCGATGCGGCTGATGTGGCTGTCGAGGTTGACCCGCGCGGTGGGCCAGTTCAGCCGCGCCGCAACCTGTTCGATATGGGTCGACTTGCCGGTGCCGTGATAGCCCTGGATCATCACCCGGCGGTTGTGGCTGAAGCCGGCGATGATCGCCAGCGTCGTGTCGGGATCGAACTTGTAGGTGGGGTCGAGTTCGGGCACGCGGTCGGCCTGGTCGGCAAAGCCCCGCACGATCATGTCGGTGTCGATGCCGAAGACATCGCGGACCGAGATCTCCTCGGTCGGTTTCGCGGCTTTTTCGGCCTGATGCGCAGCCATGGTCGCATTCCTCATCTTTCGACGCGCCGCCGGATCGCGACACGGAACAAGTGCCGGGGATGCACCAAACCCGGGTGCGGTGCAAGAGGCGCCGCCGCAT
Organism: Tropicimonas sp.; assembly: GCF_047971885.1. Classification (NCBI taxonomy): domain Bacteria; kingdom Pseudomonadati; phylum Pseudomonadota; class Alphaproteobacteria; order Rhodobacterales; family Roseobacteraceae; genus Tropicimonas; species Tropicimonas sp. The sequence goes on from NZ_JBKEAE010000183.1 coordinate 74,053, forward strand.
CGGTTCACCTGCGCCACCTGCCAGCCGGCTTTTCATTCCTGCCCGACCGCGCCAGAGTATGCGCAGCGGAACGGCCAGAAGGGAAGAATGATGGAAAACCGTCGTACCGGATCGCCGGTTGGGGTGGTCGCCCTGATGATGGCGCTTACCGGGGCGCTTTTCTTCTTTGCCTTCATGGCCGACGACGCGCGCCAGATGCGCGCCGATGGCATGGTCGCGCTGCCCTGGGGGCTGATGTGGCGCTATTTGCTGGCGATGGCGGCGGGGGGCGGGCTGACGGGCGCCGCGCTGGCCGGCGCCTTCGGCAGGGGCGGCGCCGGCGGCTGGCTGCTGGCGCTGCTGGCGGGTATCGCGGCGACCCTGATCGCGGGGCTGGTCGGCAGCACGGTGGGCATGTTGCCCGATCTTCTGGCCGATGGCTGGCAGGGGCGCGATCTGATTCCCGTCGCCGCCGGGCTGCTGGTGGTGCCGTTCGCGCTTGCCGGAGAGATCCGGGTCTTCGGCGCCTGGCTGCCCGGCATCTGGCTGCTGCCGGTCTGGCTGGCCCTGATCTGCCTGACCCACCTCTGGGCGCGGCGGCTGCGCGAAAGATAGCGTCGGACGCATCCGCCCGAACGATCCCGCATCACTTGAAGTTGCGGCTGTCCTTGATCTGGTCCCAGGCCCAGACAACTTCCTGAAGGCGGTCCTCGTCCGACCGGTCGCCGCCGTTCATGTCGGGGTGCAGCACCTTGATCAGTGCCTTGTAGGATTTGCGCACCTCGGCCTTGGTCCAGTGTTCGCGCGCGTCGAGAATTTCCAGCGCGCGGCGTTCGGTGGGGGGCAGGCGGCGGCCGCCGCCCAGACTGCGGCCGGGATTGCGGGTGGCGTTCTCGCCCAGCACCTGATGGGCGTCGTCGATCCCCAGCCGGGCCCACGCCCGTTCTTCGGAAGACTGGCGGAAGGGCTTGGTCTCGCGGCCCCAGACCCTGTCGCTGTCGATCTGTGCCTGGGCCTCTTCTTCGGTCGTCGCGTCGAAGAAGTTCCATTTCAGGTTGTATTCGCGCACATGTTCCTTGCAGAACCAGTAGTACTGATCGAGCGTGTCGGGGCTTTTGGGGGCACGGTATTTGCCGGGCTGGTCGCAGCCCGGATATTCGCAGATCCGCTGCGAGGTCTCGAATGCGCCGGACATACCCCGCCTGCCGCGCGAACGCTTCTTCTTGTCATTCGCGGCGCTGATGTCGAAGCCGAACGGGTCGGGTTTTGCCATGGGGTCAACACCTTTCCGAGACGCTGCTCGCTACTTCCATCCAAGTTCTTTCCGACTCGGAAGCCGGAGTCTAATCTGCGATGCAGGGGTTCGAACAGCCGAAAGTTGCAGCATATGCCGATCGCCGCCGAAATGAGAA
>NZ_JBKEAE010000194.1:0-6758 GCF_047971885.1 Tropicimonas sp.
ATGGCCGACGCAGAAACCGCGCGTCGCCCCCGAGAAGCGGCCATCGGTGATCAGCGCCACCTTCTTGCCCATGCCCTGACCGGACAGCGCGGCGGTGGTTGCCAGCATCTCGCGCATGCCGGGGCCGCCGGCGGGGCCCTCGTTGCGGATGACGAAAACCTCGCCTTCCTTGTACTGGCGCGCCTTCACCGCCTCGAAGGTGTCCTCCTCGCATTCGAAAACACGGGCGGGGCCGGTAAAGACCTGCTGGTCGCGTTCCATGCCGGCCACCTTCACGATCGCCCCGTCCGGGGCGAGGTTGCCGCGCAGGCCGACGACACCGCCGGTGCGGGTGATCGGCGCATCGACGAAATGGATCACCTTGCCATCCGGTTCGCCCTCGATCCGGTCGAGCGCCTCGCCCAGGGTCTCGCCCGAAGCGGTAATGCAGTCGAGATGCAGAAGACCCGCGCGGGCAAGTTCCTTCATCACCACCGGCACACCGCCGGCCTCGTAGAGGTCCTTGGCGACATATTGCCCACCCGGCTTGAGATCGACGAAATAGGGCGTGTCGTGGAAGATGTCGCAGACGTCGAACAGGTCGAAATCGATGCCCGCCTCATGGGCAATCGCCGGAAGGTGCAGGCCGGCATTGGTCGATCCCCCGGTGCAGGCGACGACGCGGGCGGCATTTTCCAGCGCCTTGCGGGTGACGACATCGCGGGCGCGGATGTTCTTCTCCAGCAGGCGCATCACCGCCTCGCCCGACGCGGTGGCGTACTGATCGCGGCTCTCGTAAGGTGCGGGCGCGCCGGATGAGTTGAGCAGCGCCAGCCCGATCGCCTCGGAGACGCAGGCCATGGTGTTGGCGGTGAACTGGCCGCCGCAGGCGCCGGCCGACGGGCAGGCGACCTTTTCCAGCGCGCGCAACTCCTCGTCCGAATTGGCACCGGCCTGATGGCGGCCGACCGCCTCGAACACGTCCTGCACGGTCACATCCTGCCCGTTGAACCGGCCCGGCATGATCGAGCCGCCATAGATGAAGACCGAAGGAACGTTGAGCCGCACCATCGCCATCATCATCCCCGGCAGCGACTTGTCGCATCCGGCAAGGCCGACCAGCGCGTCGTAGCAATGGCCGCGCATCGTCAGTTCGACCGTGTCGGCAATCGCGTCGCGGCTGGCGAGCGAGGCACGCATGCCCTCGTGTCCCATGGCGATGCCGTCGGTCACGGTGATGGTGGTGAATTCGCGCGGGGTGCCCGAGCCGGCCTTGACCCCCAGCTTCACCGCCTGTGCCTGACGGTTGAGCGCGATATTGCAGGGCGCGGCCTCGTTCCAGCAGGTCGCCACACCGACAAACGGCTGCGCGATCTCTTCCTCGGTCAGCCCCATCGCATAGTAATACGACCGGTGCGGTGCCCGGGCGGGGCCTTCCGTCACATGGCGGCTGGGCAGTCTGGACTTGTCGAACGGTCGCTTCAGCATGGCTTTCCCCTGATCTGGCTCGCCCGCCGGAATAGACGCGGCGGACAATCAGGGCAAGCGGCATCGCGCATCGGGGCGGGGCCTGCCGTTCGCCCGAGCGCAGGTGCGAGACGGGGCAGGGTATGCTACCCTGTCCTGAAAACCATCCCGACACGGTGCGCAGATCGAATGGGAGGCTGGAATGGTGTTGACGCTCCATGAGGTGGTCACGATGTACAACGATATCGTGAATCCGGCCGGCCGGGACAACCTGGGGCGGATTTCGGTCAGGGCGCTCAGCCGTTTCAGGAACGAACGCTATCCGAAAGGCGAAGACAGCAGTTTCCTGCAGCGCAATCGGTTCGGGGATCTGAAATCCCAGATTCACAGCGACGACCGAACTGCGAGCGACCTCATCGAACTGAATATCGAGAACAGGCACCTTCTCTCCGAGCCGGTACAGCTAGGCGAAGCCCCCGTTCCCACCATCATGCAGGCGCTTACGGCCTATCTTCACAACCAGACCCAGGCCGGCCTCAACACGCTTCGCAAAAGCCTCGCCGCCGCGCGGCCCAGGGTGGATGCCCATATCTACGGGCTCAGGAAAAAGCAGTTCCTGTGCTGGCTGATCGAGAAGGTGGAAGCCGAGCAGGCGCGCTGGACAGGTACCATCACAATTCCGGGTCTGAGCCCGGCGGCATGCAACGAATTTGCCGAACTGACCTGTTTCGCCTGCCTCGACGGCGCCACATACAAGGACTGGATCGCGCCGGGCAGCGAAAACATGGTCGCCAACCGGTGCTTTGCCGCAACGAATTTCCTGGCCGGCGGTGACGGGGTCGGCGGCGGTGCGTTTGTGTCCAACGCCGGTTATACCATGCAACAGGTCAGGGAAGGCTACCAACGGGCACGCCGCGAGAGATGCGCGGTCTGCACCACCTTCGCGCTGGCCGCCGCGCAAATCGTCATCAATGACGGTTTCCGCGGCTCGGTAAAGATCATGGCGACAAGAGCGCATGTCTTCGTCGTGCTGGATCACGAACCGTTCGACGAAGATGTCGCGACGCTGGACGTTATGGACGACGGCCGCGTGATCGACCTGTGGTGGGGCTCACTGGGAAATTCCTTCTATTTTCCCGCGATAGCGGATATTCCGAGCACCGCGAACATCTGGCTCGGGGCGGAAACCAAGTTCTTCCATCCCGCCACAGCCAACCCGACACCACCGCTTTGAGCCCATGATCTGCCCGCAGATGCCGGGCCGGACCCATGCCTGACACGGAGCGATTGCGGAAAGGGCATCTTGCCTTTACGGCTTGCGCCGAAAGGATGGCCCATGCGCTACGACCCGCTTCGCTATTTCAGCGCCCCCGCCGCCGCGCGATGCGAGTTGTGGCGCACGGCCGCCGGTGTCGTGCTTACCTTCATCACTGGCATGGCATTGTTTCAGGTGCTGTTTGCGCTTGCCTCGAACGTGATTGGCGCGGAAGCGACGCAACGCTTCGTCGAGGCGACGAGCCAGCACGCCGATACCCCCTTTGCCGCGCTGTTCACCCTGTTCAGCTTCGGCTTTTTCGCCGTGGGCCTGGCGATGGTCGTCGGCTTCCTGAACGGAAGGAGCTTCGCCACGCTGTTCGGACCGTGGGAGGCGGTGGTCTCGGACGGGCTGCGGGTGACGCTGGCCATCGGTGCGCTTTATCTGGTGCTGACGGTCGTGCTGCCGCTCGACCACGAACTTGTACGCAACCGCGCGATGCCGTTCGGGCGCTGGCTCGTGCTGCTTCCCGTTTCGCTCACCGCGCTGATGGTTCAGGTCGGCACCGAAGAGGCGATGTTCCGGGGATACCTGCAACAGCAGCTTGCCGCCAGGTTTCCGCGCTGGCCGGTCTGGCTGATCGTGCCGTCACTGCTGTTCGGCCTGATGCATCTTTCCCCCGATCTGGCCGGCAGTAACGCGCCCTATTACGTGATCTGGGCAACGGCATTCGGGCTGGTCGCTGCGGATCTGACCGCGCGCACCGGGTCCGTCGGCGCGGCGCTGGGGTTTCACCTTGCCAACAATTTCTCGGCGATATTGCTTGTCGCCCTGCCCGGTCCGGGCTCGGGGCTGGCGTTTTATTCCCTGCCCATCGCCATGGACGACCCCGCCATTCCCGCGATGCTGCTGCCGGAACTGATGACAACGTTCTGCGGCTGGCTTGCCGCGCGGCTGGCGCTCAAGGTCTGAGGCCGCATTGCGCCACCCGCCGGCCCGGGCTACCAAACGGCGACAAGAGCGGAGAGAGCCATGCGCGCACCCGAATTCGAAGCCTCGCTGGCCGAGGCAAAGCTCTATCCGCAGATCTGGCGGTTGCTGCTCGGCTTTCTGCTGACGATCTTCATCTATGTTTCGGTTGTCGTGCCGATCAGCGTCGGGACGGTTTTCGCGATGGCGCAGGGCATCGCGGGCGACAACCCCACAACACCGCTGCATCTGGTCTCGGCGCTGGGCCGGTTACAGAACTGGCTGATCGGCGAAGGCGGTGCCAATACGCCGGGTGCGGTCTTTTTCCTGCTCGCCACCTTCCTCGGCCTGTTTTTCGGCCCGATGCTGGCCGCGGCGGCCTTTCATTTCCGCGGTCCGGGCAGTCTCTTCGGGCCGGCCCGCGACTGGGCGCGCGGATTCGCCATCGGAGTTTCGGTGCAAATCCCGTTTCTCGGCGCGGCGGTGCTGCTGGGCGCGCTGCTCGACCCGCCCGTCGCCAACCTGCAATTCGCAAGCTGGCTGCGCTTTCTGCCGCTGGCACTGCCACTGATCTTCGTACAGACCGCCGCCGAGGAGCTTTTCTTTCGCGGCTACCTGATGCAGCAACTTGCGGCGCGCTTTGCCGCCCGCCTGATCTGGATGGGGCTGCCGGCGCTTCTTTTCGCGCTGCTGCACTGGGATCCGGCGGCGGGCGCCAACCTGCCGGTCGTTCTGCTCTATACGTTCCTTTTCGCACTTGTCGCCTCGGACCTGACCGAGCAGACCGGCAGCCTGGGCGCGGCGATGGGGCTGCATTTCGGCAACAACGTGGTGGCGATGCTGATCCTTGCCGTCAGCCAGACCATCACCGGGCTTGCGCTGTGGGTCACGGCCAAACCGCTGGGGGCGACCGGTGCGCAGACGCTTTCGTTTGTGGTCTCGATCGCGGTGATGCTCGCCTCGTGGGCGGTGATCCGGCATTTCCTGACCCGCTGACGCAGACCCGGCTCCGCCGATTGCAATTGCCGGCCCGCCGGCCTATCTCGGGGCGGCACAACGGCACAAGGCGCTTGAGGACCCCGATGAACTGGATTTCCAACTACGTCCGGCCAAAGATCAACTCGCTCTTCTCCCGCCGTGAGGTGCCCGAGAACCTGTGGACCAAATGCCCCGAATGCGGGACGATGCTGTTTCACCGCGAACTGAAAGACAATCTGAACGTCTGCACCAATTGCGACCACCACATGGCGCTGACGCCGCGCGAACGGTTTGACAACCTGTTCGACGGCGGCATCTACACCGAGGTCGCGGTGCGCGAACCGCTGACCGATCCGCTGCATTTCCGCGACCAGAAGAAATACCCCGACCGGATGAAGGCGGCGCAGAAAAACACCGGCGAGAAAGAGGCGATGCTGGTCGCCGAGGGCGAGATCGGCCGCACCCCCGTAGTCGCCGCCGCGCAGGATTTCACCTTCATGGGGGGCTCGATGGGCATGTATGTGGGCAATGCCATCGTGGCCGCGGCCGAACGCGCGGTCGAGCACAAGCGCCCGCTGATCCTGTTTTCCGCCGCCGGCGGAGCCCGCATGCAGGAGGGTATCCTGAGCCTCATGCAGATGCCGCGCACCACTGTCGCGGTCGAGATGCTGCGCGAGGCCGGCCTGCCCTATATCGTCGTGCTGACCCATCCGACAACCGGCGGGGTGACGGCCAGCTATGCCATGCTGGGCGATATCCAGATCGCCGAGCCCAACGCGCTGATCTGCTTTGCCGGGCCTCGGGTGATCGAGCAGACCATCCGCGAGAAACTGCCCGAGGGGTTCCAGCGCGCCGAGTACCTGCTCGATCACGGCTTGCTCGACCGGGTGACCCACCGCAAGGACATGCGCGACGAACTGATCGGCATCACCCGGCTGATCCTCGGCCTGCCACCGGCGGTTCAGGGCGATCTGCCGCCGCCCGGGCCGCAGTCGGAGCCACAGCCCGAACCGCAGCCGGCCAAACCGAAACCGGCCAAAGCCGCACCCGCAAAGGCAGAAAAGCCGGCCGCAGGGAAGGCGGACGCGAAAAAGTGACCGGCAGCGACAGCGCCGCCCTTCTGGCGCGGATGACGGGCCTGCATCCGGCGGCGATCGACCTGTCGCTTGGCCGCACGCTGCGGCTGCTCGAGGCGCTGGGGCGCCCGCAGGACAGGCTGCCGCCGGTGATCCATATTGCCGGCACCAATGGCAAGGGCTCGACCCTCGCCATGTTGCGCGCGGGCCTTGCCGCCGCCGGCATGCGTGTCCACGCCTATACCTCGCCCCATCTCGTCCGCTTTCACGAGCGGATCGTGCTGGCGGGCGAGGAGATCGGTGAAGAGCCGCTCTGCGATGCCCTGTCCCGCACGCTCGACCGCAATGGCGGCGCGCCGGTCACCTTTTTCGAGGCAACCACCTGCGCCGCGTTTGACGCGTTTGCGCGCGTTCCGGCCGATATCCTGCTGCTCGAGGTCGGGATGGGCGGACGGATGGATACGACCAACGTGGTCGATCACCCCGCGCTGACCGTCATCACGCCCGTTGCCCTGGACCATCAGGCATTTCTGGGAAGCACCGTGGCCGGGATCGCCGGCGAAAAGGCCGGCATCCTCAAGCGCGGCGTTCCCTGTATCGTCGGCCGGCAGGACGACGAGGCGACCGAGGTGATCGAGGCGCGGGCAGCGGCGCTTGGCGTGCCCCTGCTCGCCTGCGGCCAGCACTGGCAGGTGTGGGAAGAGCGCGGCAGGCTGGTCTTTCAGGACGAACGCGGGCTGCTCGACCTGCCCCTGCCATCGCTGAGCGGGCCGCACCAGATCGACAATGCAGGGATGGCGCTGGCCGCGCTGCGCCACCTTGGCCACGGCGAGACAGCCTGCGAAGCCTCTGTCACCAGCGCGCGCTGGCCGGCCCGGATGCAGCGTCTGCGCCACGGCCCCCTGGCCGAAAGCGCACCGGATGCCGAGCTCTGGCTCGACGGAGGCCATAACGCGCACGCCGCCCGGGCAATCGCGGCCACGCTGACCGGGTTGCCCACACGCCCGACGCATCTGGTCTTTGCGCTTCTGAAC